>JAIFLU010000159.1 GCA_020048915.1 Bacteroidota bacterium
TGTGCGGGAGAAAATGAGAGTTTTTTTATTAACACTAATTAGTTTTACTTTGACAGATTCAAAGAAAAATCAACTTGATTACCCCTAACCCTAAAAGGAGCAGGTTGATTTTTCAACTTTTCACCCTTTAGGGATGGGGTAGTAAAAGTTGAAAAATCTAACTTGTCAAAGTAAAATTAGATTTTTGAAAATAAACACCTTAGCTCTTTTTTAAATTGTGGCTGATCATTGCCAACAAAAGTTCCCGTTTGGTGGGTTTGCTTATATAATCGTTGCAACCGGCGTCCAAAGCTTTTTGTCGCTCGTCATGCGAAGCATAAGCTGTTTGTGCAATAATTCTTAAATTAGGTTTATGGAGGCGTATTTGCTGTGTTGCCTGATAACCATCTATATCGGGTAAACGAATATCCATTAAAACTATATCAACCGGTTGCTCTAAAGCTTTTTTCACTGCCTCCAGTCCTGTTTCGGCAAATAAAATATACATTTGGGTTTCAGCAAGAATTTCTTTAATATATTCTGTATTGAAAAAGTCGTCTTCGACCACCAAAATGGTTTTATTACCAAAATGGAATTCCGTAGGTTTATCTGGCACAAATGCCTTTTGATTTATAGTGCTAGTTTTTTTATACGGAAAAGTAAATGAAAATGTACTCCCTTTTCCGGATTCCGATTCTAATGTTATTTCGCCACCAAAAAGCCCTACCAGCCCTTTAACAATAGATAATCCCAAGCCGGTTCCGCTAATTGCCTGATTTGTTCCGGGGTTCAACTGCGCAAAACGGTCAAAAACTATTTTTTGTTTATCAATCGGAATACCAATACCTGTATCTTTTACATAGAATATGAGACTGTGGTTTGTATCGAATTTGCAGCCCCCCTCAATTTTACCTTCGTGGGTAAATTTAAAAGCATTGCCAATCAGGTTTATAAATATTTGTTTTAACTTAATCTTGTCTGTTACTATTTCATACTCGGCAGGATCAATTTGTGCAAGCATTTTAAAATTAATATGCTGTTTATTAATACGTTTCTGATGCTCTGTAAAAAACTCTGTTAGCTCTTCGAATAATTCGATAAGGTTGCATTCCTCAATATTAACAGGCAATTGCCCGGCTTCAATTTTAGAAATATCGAGTATATCATTAATAATATCGAGCAAATCGTTGCAGCGCTGACTAATAATTTCAGAGAAACGTTCAAGTTTGGGTTTATTGTTATAATTGCTTACCAATAATCCGGAGAAACCCATGATAGCATTCATTGGAGTACGAATCTCGTGGCTCATATTCTGAAGAAATGCTGTTTTTAGCCTATCACTCTCTTCGGCATGTTCTTTTGCCCTGTTTAATTCCTGGTTTGTTTGAATCAACTCTTCGTTTATTTGCTGATATTCTTCATTATGCGCTTCAATCTCTTCGGTTTTTTCCTGTAAAAGTATTTCAGCATACCTGCGATCTGTAATATCGATTGCCATACTATGAAGTACCCTTTTTTCGCCATGAATTTTCCCTAATGGTGTGGATTGAAATTCCCATATTCTTTTTGAACCGTCTTTTGCCCGAACTATCCATTCACCATTATAAACGGTATCATTAATGGAAAATAGCTGGTCAATATATTCCTTTTTAGAACCAGATCGTTCGCCATAGGCTTTTTCTGTCCAATCTGCAAGTGTAGGAATATCTTCGAGGGTATAGCCTGAAAATTTTGTCCAACCGGCACTAAGTTGAAGAACCAAATCATCTTCGTTATGGATCATTATTGGTACCGGAGAACTGGCAATAGCCCGGCGCCAGCGTTCCTCACTTTCCTGTAGCGCTAATTCTACCTGTTTTCGCTCTGTAATATCCCGGGTAATACTAATTATATGGTTCGCTCCATCAAGTTCAACTATAGCAGCAGACATCAATCCATCCTTTAACTTTCCGCTTTTCGAACAAAATTTAGCTTCGAGGTTTTCAACAAAACCATTCATTTTTAATCCCTGAACAAGTTTTGTCCGATCTTCCGGGTTATACCATATATTGAGGTCAAGTGAAGTTTTTCCAATAATTTCGGCTTCTTCGTACCCCATTATTTGAGTAAATCCCTTGTTGATTGATATGTACATTCCATCTTCGAGTCGATTGATATTTATTGAATCGGGGTTCGCTAAAAAGGCTTTCCTGAATTTTTCTTCACTCAGTTTTAAGGCTTCCCTTGCCATTTTGTTCTCCGTTATGTCCTGAGCACTGGTTCGAAATCCCAGGGAATTTCCATTTGAATCAAAAATGGGGCGCCAGGAAATTAGTGCCCAAAATTTACTTCCATCTTTGCGTAAACAGCGAACCTCCAGGTTGTCTCCGGAGCTACCTTGCATAGCCGCACTAAATTTCTCCCATGCCAGGGAAATATCTTCCTCTGCTATAGTCATAGATAAGAAATCATTTGCAGCCATATATTCCTCTGGCGAGTAACCTGTTAATTTTAATGAATACGAATTCATCCACAGAAGTTTCCCATCCTGATTAAACCAAGCCTCCCAGCTTGCCGAAAAATTTGCAATTGCCTTAAATTTTTCTTCGCTCTTTTTGAGTGCAGCTTCTGTCTGTTTGCGTTTGGTAATCTCGAGAAAAGCAGCAACAAAATGATTCGGTTTATATTGGTAACCCACAATATCGTACCAGCGGTTATTTGCTTCGAGAAACTGTTCAAAGCGTATAGTTTCACCGGTTACTGCCACCTGACCAAAGGTTCCGATCCAATCGAAAGGATCTTTTTCTATTCCGGGAAAAGCCTCCGTAACTTTCATTCCGCGAGGATCAACACCGGTAAGCTCCCGATAGGCTTCATTCGCATCGAGAAAACGATAATCAACCGGCTTTCCTGAAATATCAAAGATTATTTCGTGGTAAGCTACTCCAAGGGGACCATTATCAAAGAGCGCACGAAATTTCCATTCGGCTTCGAGCATTGCAATTTCCGCTTGTTTGCGTTCAGTAATGTCTTTCGAAATACAGGAAACCCATTTTGTTTCTCCGGATACGTCTTTAATTGGATCGGCCATTGTAAGGTAATAACGCTCTTCCCCGGATTTGGTAATTACTTTGACTTCTATTTCACCGTTTATGCCTGTTTGGAAAACATGCCTAACAAGTTTCAAACGTTTTTCAGCTTCATCATAAGGGAAAAGTTCATGCGGGGTTTTTCCAATAATCGCATCTTGTTTTTTACCAAAAGCCCTGGCAAAAGATTCGTTCACATATCGGTATGTTTCATTGGGATTGAAGCTGAAAATAGGATCGTTTGAATATTGTATAAGCAGGCGAAACTTCTCTTCACTTTCCCTTAGTGCTTCTTCTGTCTTTTTTCTTTCAGTGATGTCTTTAAGAAAAGTCACTATCCTCCCACCTTCATCAGGTCGGTATTGGACACTTATTTCCACGTCAAATATGTTACCATCTTTCCGACGGTGTTGGGTTTCGAAACGGTCTTCGCCCAGCTCATGCACCTTCTTCAAATGAGCTAAAGTTTCTTCTGACTTTTCAATAATTTCAAAATCAGAAATATGCATGGTTAAAAGCTCCTGCATACTATAACCACTCATTTTGCAATATGATTCATTAACTTCCAACAGATAGCCATTTAAATCAGTTAACCAAAATCCATCCATTGCAGCATGCAAAATAGTACGATGCCTTTCTTCTCGTTCCTGTAAAACTCTATCAACTTTCTTTCGTTCCCTAATATCGCGAAAAGTACCTAAAAGCACTTGTTGATCTCCTAATTGTATTATTTGAGCAAGAACTTCCACTGGTACTTCTGAACCATCTGAACGAAGCACAGTATTTTCAACCGGTTGAGTGAACCCTTTATACTGAGAATCTTTTATATGCTGATCAAATTGTTCTTTCGTATATGCTAACTTTTGAGGTGGATGCAATTCATTCTGGTGCATTTTTATAATCTCTTGCCGATCTCTTAAAAGCAATTGACAAGCCGCCTGATTTGCATCCAGAATTTTTCCAGTAATTGGATCGGCCAATAAAATAGCATCGGGGGCACCCTCAAATAATACCCTAAAACGTTCTTCACTGTTCTGCAACAATTTAGTAGCTTTCTTTCTTTCAGCAATCTCAGTTTTCAGTTCCAGGTTTTTGTAAGCCTTTTCTGACAACTCCCTGGAGAAAGCAAACAACATTTTCGCGATTTTCTTAAATTGCTCAACACTCATTATTGGCACTTCATTTAAAGCTTCCACAAATTCGATACGGTTTGCCCCAATTTCATCCGCATAAGAAAGCATCTGCTGTTCATCTAATTCTTCGTTCCTTACCTGCCCTATTAACCAGTTAGCAATGTGTTCTCCCCCTGCAATAATGCTTGCACCAGCATCCCATAATCCGCCGCTCAAACAGGTTTGCACAATTGGTCCGGATGGATTCGGATGCCCCAGTATGGCATCAGATTTATAGCAATTTGAGCAGCCCTTTTCAGTATTTCGAATAATATTACTGCATAACCGGGTAAAATTACTGGGCTTAGTAATCGGTTTTCCATCGGGAGTTGTAATAATAGAAGCAACGCAATTCGCATCTGAAAATAAATCCTGCAGGTGCTGGATATCTTCAAGGTCGAAAATATCGCCGAACTGAATATGATTATTAATAACGATTTCTGATTTTTCAATATTTACCATAGATTTCATTATCTATTTTTAATTTTCAGTTTCTATAAGTTGTTTAAAGGAACATTTCTGTAAGTGTTGGGATAGCATTTCGTTTGTATCTAATAGATGCCATTATTTTACGTTCTTCCTTCCAATTCATCTGAATCAGGAATAGTAAAATAAAAAACCGAGCCATTCCCGGGCGCACTCTCCACCCAAATTTTACCGCCATGCTTCTCCACAAATTCTTTACAAATAAATAATCCTAATCCTGTGCCGGTTTCGTTGGAAGTACCCGATGTGGTAATTGTTTGAGAAATATCAAAAAATTTGCTTAATGCATTTGGGGTTATTCCAATTCCATTATCGGCAACCGAAATTGTTATGTTTGAACTGGTCTTCAACGCAGAAATATCAATATGCCCTCCATTGTTTGTAAATTTAATTGCGTTTGATATCAGGTTTCTTAAAATTGTTTTTATCATATTACTATCAGCGAAAATCACAATATCGTTCTCTATTTTTGGTTGGATCGTAATGCTTTTTGCATTGGCAGCAGGCTTGAGGATTTCGTGCATTTCGTTGTAAACATCCGCAAAATATATCTTTTGTGGCTTAAACGGGATTTTACCCGATTGCGATCTGGCCCAAATTAATATATCTTCCAGTAAATTATAGACTCTTTGTGCGGAAGAATTAATGATATTCAATTGGTTTTCGATAAGATAGATATCATATTTATGAATATTTTCAGTAAGTAGGTCTAAAAATCCAAGTATTGAATTAAACGGCCCCTTTAAATCGTGAGCAAGAATAGATATAAACCTGTCTTTATCTGAATTTGCCAAAATGAGTTGTTCATTTTTCAGGTATATTTCTTGTTCTGCTATCTTGCGATCGGTGATATCGCGCGAAATTGCGAGAACCTCATCTTTTGAAGAATTAACAATACGTAATTCAAACCATTTTTTTTCCGACAGAAGATCTAATTCGTATTCAAATACTTGCAGATTACCTGTTTCAATAGCTTTTGAAATTACCTCCAAACCTTTAGCCGCAATTTCAGACGGCAATGCTTCATGGATCGATTTGCCAATTAAGCCATTCATAGGCGATAATAATAAGTTGGAGTCGCTCACCTGGCAATTGGTGAAATAACCACTATGATTAATCGAAAATAGAATATCGGGCATGGCAGTTACAATAGCTTTGTTGCGTTCAAGACTGTCGCTTAATTCTATATTTGATTGGCGCAGCAATTCTCCATCCGATTCTAGTTTTAAATTTTTTTCTTCAATAATTGCAAAGAATTTCTTCAGCATTTTAAAATATACG
>JAIFLU010000237.1 GCA_020048915.1 Bacteroidota bacterium
TATAAAAAGTTTATCCATAAATAGACTGGAAAACAATACTACTGAACTTTAGGAGGAAACTTAAAATCAAAAATGCAACTTCTTTTGAAAGTTGCATTTAATTGACAATCTAATTGACAGTCCAATTATAACATCATTCGATTATATTGTGGTATCTTTTAATATTACATCGTGTGCACCGCCTTCGACAATACTTGTAGATGAAACGAGGTTTATTTTAGCCTTTTGCTGTAATTCAGGAAGTGAAACAGACCCGCAACTGCACATAGTCGATTTTATTTTCCCAATCGTTATATCCAGGTTGTCTTTCATTTTGCCAGCATAGGGAACATAACTATCCACCCCCTCTTCAAATTTGAGACTATCACTCCCTCCCATATCGTAACGCTGCCAGTTTCTTGCCCTGTTTGAACCTTCGCCCCAATATTCCTTCACATAATTATTCCCAATTTTAAGTTTTTTGGTAGGACTTTCATCAAAACGGGCAAAATACCTTCCCATCATTAAAAAATCAGCCCCCATCGAAAGTGCCAGAACCATATGATAATCCTGTACAATTCCACCATCACTACATATAGGAACATAAATTCCTGTTTTTTCAAAATATTCGTTTCTGGCTTTTGCTACTTCAATAATGGCGGTGGCCTGACCACGACCAATCCCTTTTTGTTCCCGGGTAATGCAAATGGAACCTCCTCCTATACCAACTTTAACAAAATCGGCTCCTGAATTAACCAGGTATAAGAAACCATCTTTATCTACAATATTTCCAGCCCCAATTTTCACTTGTCCGGCATACTCTTTTTTAATATATCGAATGGTTTCACTTTGCCATTCGGAATATCCATCTGATGAATCGAGGCAAAGTACATCAGCTCCGGCTTCGACCAAAGCTGCAACTCTTTCTTTATAATCCCTGGAGTTTATTCCGGCCCCAACCATGAGCTTTTTATTCGGGTCGAGTACTTCATACGGGTTTTCTTTATGATCGTCATAATCCTTTCGGAATACAAAATATTGAAGATTTTGATTATCATCAATAATTGGAAGACAATTTAGTTTATGATCCCAAATAATATCATTTGCTTCACCAAGAGTAACTCCGAGTTTACCAACAATGAGGTTGGAAAAAGGAGTCATAAAACTGCCTATCTCACGAGAAAAATCATCCTTATCAGTTCGGTAATCCCGACTGGTTACAATTCCTAAAAGTTTCCCATTTGATGTTCCATTATGAGTTATACCAATTGTGGAGTGCCCGGTTTGTGCTTTTAAGCGTATAACATCTTCCAGTGTATTATCAGGTTTTAAATTGGCATCGCTAATAACAAAGCCAGCTTTATATTTCTTAACCTTTCTAACCATTTCAGCCTGACTCTCGATAGATTGAGAACCAAAAATAAATGATAAACCGCCGCTTCGAGCCAAAGCAATTGCCAGATTATGATCAGAAACAGATTGCATAATGGCTGAAACAAAAGGAATATTCAACTCAATTGCTGATTTTTCTCCCTTCTCAAATTTTACAAGGGGAGTTTTTAACGACACATTTGCCGGAACACACTCTTTGGTAGTTAAATCGGGAATTAGCAAATATTCGCTAAATGTTCGGGATACTTCGTTTATATAATGTGCCATATGGGTAATATTAAAAATTTTGCAAAGTTACTTTTATACTGGCAAATCGACAAAACAATTTTTAATAAAGTTACCACCCAAAACTTACCATAACCATTAATCAAAGCAACAACATTTACAACTACATCTTTGACGTATA
Source organism: Bacteroidota bacterium (assembly GCA_020048915.1). Classification (GTDB taxonomy): domain Bacteria; phylum Bacteroidota; class Bacteroidia; order Bacteroidales; family JAAUTT01; genus JAAUTT01. Next base: position 1,778 of record JAIFLU010000237.1, read on the forward strand.
AATCAGAAATTTAACCAGTACTTATAAAACTGTTCCCGTTGCACCTTCACCGTAACTTATAATGTACTGTTGATGTTTTTTTAAGTAATTCAGCTGCTTCTTCGGGCATTACAGGATTTATAATATTTCCACCACCAGATTCAAATCCAGCCAAATATTTTAATTTATCCGGAGAGCGAAGTGGTGGATAAAACTCAATATGAAAATGAAAATTATTGTTCTCTGGTGTGTTCTCTGTAGGAGCATTGTGCAACATGGTGATGTTTGGAAACGACATTTCGAACAAATTATCGAATTTAACAATCATATCCTTGTGCATTTGTGCTAATGATTTTAGCTCTTCAGAAGTTAATTCGGTAATGCGGGCAACGTGCCTGCGAGGTATAATATAGGTTTCATAAACAAACCTGGCAAAAAAAGGTATGAATGCAATAAAATGATCATTTTCATGAACTATACGCACATTTTGCTCCTGCTCATATTTTACCATGTCGCAAAACAAACAACTACCAATTTCTTTTCGATATAAAACAGACGATTCTACTTCTCTTTCGAGATATTTTGGAACATATCCGGTTGCATATATCTGCCCGTGTGGATGTGGATTCGAAACACCAATGGCTTTTCCCTTATTCTCGAAGATTAAAACATTCTTAATTACCGGATTTGCAGCCAATGTTCTATATTCCTCTTGCCAAACATCGTAAACATTTTCAATTTCGGTAAGGGACATTTCAGCGAGTGTAGTATTATGCTTCGGGGTAAAGCAAATAACCCGGCAGGTTCCAAATACAGGTTCTACTTTTTCGAACGGTTCGTTGCGGAAGGCTTCAGGGGCATTGAGCGAAAAAGATGCAAAATCGTTGGTAAAGGCATATGGCTTTGTATACATTGGGTTTTCATTTCCAGATGCACGGGTAACTCCCGGACATAAATAGCATTTTGGATCATGATCCGGTTCAATTTCTTCGGTTTGCGAAACACGCGCGCCTGACCATGGGCGTTCATTCGTGGTTGCCGCTATTATTACCCATTCTCTAAGTACAGGGTGCCACCTGCGTTCCCAATTATTTTTCAACTCTGCCATTTAATCATAATTTTATTTAAACTGAATATTCTGCTACCAAATTTTATACTTGAAAGAAAATTAATTTGGGTTAAGTTTCAGATTGTTTCAAAGGATACTTCTTACTACAACCAAAAACAATCTTTCAAGCTTCAAAAGTATTATTTTTTTAATATAAATGAAGCACCCTATTTAAAAGCAATATCAACAATTTCCTTATTTTTGAGACAAATTTTTCAGACATGATTATTCTTATCAAAAAAAATCGCTGGTTTTTATTACCTTATTTAGTTAGTATAGTAACAGTCCTCTATTTTATTTTGAATTATTCGAAAGCTACGATTCATTTATTTTTAAACTCATTCAATAATAGCTTTGCTGATATTTTTTTTAAGAACATTACCTACCTCGGTGATGGTTTATTCATTCCTGCTTTTATAATAATCATGCTATTTATCCGGTTTAGGCATGCATTTTTTGTTACTTTCGTTTACGCAGTATCCGGATTATTTACCCAACTCTTAAAGCGAACACTTTTTACAGATGTGGTTCGACCAACAAAATATTTGGATGGGATTGCCGAATTGCATTTGGTTCCGGGAGTGGAGCAATTATGTTGCAAAAGTTTTCCGTCGGGACATTCTACTACCGCTTTTGGAATAATGATTTGCTTTGCAATTGTTTTGCAGAACCGATACCTGAAGTTGTGCAGTTTTATTCTGGCTGCATTAATCGCTTATTCCCGTGTGTATTTATCGCAACACTATTTGATTGATATTTTTGTTGGATCACTCATAGGAGTAATTACAGGTTTAATTTCCTATAAATTGATTGAACCATTAAAATGGCGATGGTTGGATAAAAGTCTGCTATCCTTTTCAAAAAAACAAATTGGTTAAAGTCAACTAATTAAAAAGTTGCTGTAAACTTTAAGCCTGTTGCTCCATATCCAAGATACGCCGGTTTTAATTTATACTCGGGTTTAGGATAACTAACATTCAAATCGGAGGTTGGAGCCTGATTTATAACTCTCATACGCCCACGATTTACAGCAATTTTACCTATTGTATAACCCATCGCAATAGCTAATGGATAATCTCCTGCCCAGTGCACTCCATTGTTGAGCATCTGGTAACCGCATAAGGCCATTAAACTATAGCATAAAGGCTTAATATATTTTTTTTCGGGATAGTTCATGGCAATTACAGTCGTTGTCATCATAGCAATTGCAAGATGTCCTGACGGAAATGCATCATAACTGGGAACAGAACTATGATATTCCTTTAGACTTGGAAACCAACGCCATAAATCCTTATTATTATTTTTTCGGGCGGTAATGCGACCACTTAGATGCTTAAGTACCTGCACATAAATTCCTGTAGCTATCATTCCTTCCGATAATTGTGATGCAGTTTGAAGTGCACGGGAATCTTTCTTAATTAAACCAAATACATAAAAACTCCCATTAACGGCAAGTTCAGTAATTCCATCGCCAATATAATATAATCCTGAACTTAAATCGGTTGGCACATAAAAATCGAGGCCTTTGATGGGAGATAAGTTTTTTGCATTATTATCAGGCGATAAGTGAATATATCTTCCAAATTGCTGAGCTGCTTCAATAATGGGTTCATCATATGCTATCAAGATAAGGGTTGAAGCAGTTATAGCAGCAATTGGTAAAATACTCTTCTTTTGAAACATAGTTTTTGGAGCAAGATATAGATCTTGCATAGAATGTTTGATGTATGAAAATCGCTTAGGATTTTGGTAATAATACGACACAGAGTCGTTAATTTCATATACTTTAGCACTATTCCCCAGTGAATCGGGTATTTCAGACTGATTTATGCATTGTATTTTTTGTGAATAAGTACTAGATAATACAGCAAACAATAGTATAAGGAAAATACAGAAATTTTTCATTGTCGTATAAATACATTTTATGTGCGAATGCAAATTGACTTCGAAAGAGAGAAAATGAAATGGATTTTTCAATTTCAAAGGCCAACACACCATTCGTAAATTGATTTTTTCGAATTAAAACGGAGCAAAAATAACAGAAGTAATCATATTTTATTAGATTAGTCCTTGAAATAAAAATTTAAATTCCCAACTTGTTGATATGGCTACAAACTATATCTTCCTATTTTTCGAAAAGTTTAATTTGAATATTGTTAAATGATACAAAACAAAAAAATTACGGTCGTCCTTCCTGCATACAATGCTGCCAAAACGCTGGAAATGACTTATCGTGAAATTCCCTTTGACATCGTGGATGAGGTAATTTTAGTTGACGACTTAAGTAATGATGAAACTATTGAAATAGCTAGAAAACTTGGAATAAAGCATATTCTAAAGCATAATATCAACAAAGGGTATGGGGGAAACCAAAAATCGTGTTACTTAAAAGCACTGGAATTAGGCTCTGATATTGTTGTAATGTTGCATCCCGACTATCAGTATACTCCAAAACTTATCCATTCTATGAGTTATCTTATAGCCAATAATGTATATCAGGTTGTTCTGGGGTCGCGAATACTCGGAAAGGGAGCTATTATTGGGGGCATGCCGTTTTATAAATATGTTGCGAACCGGTTTTTAACCCTGTTCCAAAACATAGCAATGAACCAGAAACTAAGCGAATACCATACCGGGTATCGTGCTTTTTCGGCGAATGTTCTAAAAAGAATAAATTTTAATGTGAACTCTGATGATTTTGTATTCGACAATCAAATGATCGCTCAGATTTTTTATGCCGGGTTCGAAGTTGCTGAAATAACATGTCCCACAAAATATTTTAAAGGCGCTTCTTCCATTAACATTAGACGAAGTATTATTTATGGAATAGGAGTAATAAATACAGCTATTCAATACATGCTTCAACGATTAGGATTGGCAAAATTTAAAATTTTTCAACCACCGGAAACGTTTCAATAAAAATCACAATTGATTAAGCTTGAAAGAAAAAAGGAGGGATATTTAGAAAAAGAGAAGAAAAAAAGTAACCCGCAATATCAGCTTTCCTTTTGGGCCAAAGCATGATAAAGGGGTAATTTAATATTTTTTAAGAAACTCATATTGTCCGAGTTTAAAGATGATGTGGCTACTAGAATTAGCTAAAACATTTTCAACCGATGAAACAACTTTTTTGTCGCTTCCTTCTACTTTTTCAACAATAACATTGTCGTTCTTTACGGTTAAAGTCAATTTAACACTAGAAGCATCTGAAGCTTCAACGGAAGAAAGTGCAGTAGCAATATTTTTGCGTAAAACATCGGAAGCTAATTCAGGCTTTACTTCAGCTTTATCAGCAAAACGAACCTTAATAACATAAGCGCCTTCTAATTCAGAAGTAACCTTGATGTTTTCACTGATAAGTTTACTTTTTACTTCCTTAGCCAACTCACTATTTGCACCATCCACTTTCAATAATTCGAATCCTTTATCGGAAGAAACTGAAAAGTGAACATACACTTCCTGGTTGTTTGGGGCAGTAATATCCGATAATGCATCTACTATTTGCTCTCTTACAACATTCTTCGCATCTGTAGAAGTATTTTTTGACTTATCACTTTCTGTTCCATA
>JAIFLU010000302.1:0-4673 GCA_020048915.1 Bacteroidota bacterium
TATATCTATCATCAGCATCATAGCAAGATCCAAAATACTCTGTTTTAACTTTCCTTCTTTTAAAATTTACAATAATAATTGATGGCGGTTGCCCTGAAATTGAAATATGTGATCCCGCTAAATCCTTAATAGCATCTTTTTTAATAGTGTCGTTTATTAATGGAATTCCATATCTCGTATTGATATAATTTACAAAAGTATCGGCTCTAATCAAATATAATTTGTTATTAATATAAATATAATTTGATGCCTTAACGTCCATATAATCTAATCTTTCATTTATATAACTTATTGAAAAACAACCTCTTTTATTATTTATGGATATTAGTTTTATAACAAATACATTATATTTTGAAAACATTTGTTTAGTTAAATATTCGGCACTTCCCTTCATGATTGCATTTTTTAGATTGGGGGAAATTATTGAATCCTTATTATTGCCATATAGATTTAAATTGACAAGAAATAACAAAATTAAAATAGTAGTTTTCATCTCCATGTGTATAGATGCTAGATTTTATTAAGTCAAACATACGAAATTAAATATCCACAAGCTAGCATGCATTTCAAATCTGCACCTGCTACAAATAAATCTCCCGTTTATTTCTTACCTTGATACTTCTTTTGAATATCCTATCTTTGTCAATTAAACGTTTTAAAGAGTGAAAACAGAAGATAAACCAGTGATTTTAGTAACCAACGACGATGGTTACCGGGCAAAAGGGATTCAGGCATTGATAGAGGTGGTGAAGCCATTTGGAAAAGTGGTTGTAGTGGCTCCCAGTGAAGGGCATTCGGGGATGTCGCATGCCATTACCGTAAAAGTGCCGCTTCGGATCGAAAAGGTTGAAGAAAAAGAAGGGTTTGAGTTTTATATTTGCAGTGGAACGCCTGTCGACTGCGTTAAGATTGCCATGAACCAACTATTGAAGGAAAAACCTTCGTTATTGGTATCTGGCATTAACCATGGGGCAAACTCGTCTTCGAGTATTGTTTATTCAGGTACGATGGCTGCTGCCATGGAAGGTTGTCTTTACGAAGTGCCATCTATTGGTTTCTCGCTTTTAGATTTTTCGAAAGAGGCTGATTTTTCTTCCTGCATAAACCCTGCCCGAAAAATTGTCGGAAATGTCTTGAAAAATGGCTTGCTTCCCGATACTTGTCTGAATGTGAATATTCCCAACGTTCCGGAAAACGAAATGAAAGGTGTAAAAGTATGTCGTCAAAACAAAGGCGTTTGGCGTGAGGAGTTTGACAAGCGGACCGATCCTAATAACAGGGAATATTTTTGGCTTACCGGAGAGTTTTATAACCTGGAGCCCGAAGCAGACGATACCGACGAGTGGGCTTTGCACCATAAATATATTTCAATTGTTCCGGTTCAGACCGATCTTACATCGTATGCCAGTCTGGAACAAATCAAAAAATGGAATTTTTAGTTTATCGTATATTTTAACGCTTCATTTCAAATGGTAAAACAATCCAGGTTCGACTCAATAAAACTAGGAATTATCCTGGGATTGATAGTTCCGGCTATCGCTTTTCTTATATTCTATCAATCGAATTTTTCCAAAGTTACTTTCGCATATTTTATTACCTACTCTTTTCAAATAGCGGCTTTTACAAAAATTCTAAGCCTTTGCCTTCTGCCTAATCTATTGGTTTTTTTCCTTTATATCTGGAAAAACTATTACCTAACCTCCCGGGGAATATTAACATCTACATTTATATGGACAATCACAGCTATCATCCTGAAATTTGCTGTGGAATAAGTGCTTTGCTCGGTTATAACGCCAGCCAATAACTAAATTTGACCATAAAAATATTGGCGGGTTCAATTCCAAATAAGCCATCGAAGTTTTGCTCAAACGAAGAAGAATAGTATCGATCACGGCTTTTACGGTTATTCTCCCATACAAAGTAAACTACAGAGCCTGGTTTGTATTCCCAACGCGCTACCAGGTTCGACCGAAACTCTTTGAAACTGAAATCGGGGTTGTTAAAAGCGTATTGTTTTATACCTTCTGAAACTGTATAGGTTTTAGTATCTTCATTGTATGATATTTCGTTCCCGGCGAAAGTGTAATAACGGTCCTTTAAATTTACAGCACGAGCGTCGTCGGCACGTTTAAAATCAGCATATTTCCCACTCGATACAAATGGACTGCCGTAATATTGAATAGAAAGGTCAGGTGTAATATTGTAATTCAGGCGCAACGTAAAGTTATAGGTTTGCTGCTTTATCCGGGCCATAATATATTGTGCTTCATCATTGACTTTTACCTGGGTAACATATATAAAATTATCAATATTGTTGGTGTAACTAAACTCGCTCATGATATAGGCATGATTTCCAACCCGAAAGGTGAGTCCCGGCTTTAGCATCCATTTGCGCGAAACGCCATCGCTGCTTAATAAACTGGCATTTTGCATCTTAAAAGATACGCGTTTTGATTTGTCAGTATTGAAGAGGATCGTATTTTCCCACGATGGAGCCATGCGTAAAGCTGGCCCTCCGCGTAAAAGACGGGTTGCCATATCCGAAATTACATAGTATTCATTGAGGCTAAGTTCCCATCGGTTGGTAAACATCGAAACAAATTCCAGCCCAAGATCCTTGCGGGTATTTAGTCCCCCATAATTCCAATAGTTCGATTGCGAAACTGTTAAAGTTGAATTCCGAAGGTAGGGTTTTGGGTCGGTTTGGCGATACGATAGGCGGGTATGATTTTCAATAAGGTCGGCCATCATTAAGTAACCGATATCGTTTAAGTCGAAACCGGGTGACCACCAGTTAATTTTTTCAGAAAAAATAAAACGTTTGTTTCCTTTGCGGCCAGCACTTATGTACCCTCCTGTTCCGGTAAGCGATCTTCGGGAACTATCAATACCCAGGTAGTTTTGAGCATCGGGGCGCTGATAGTAATGGAGCGGGTTTTGCTGAAGTGCCAGCATCGCTTCCTGTTCTCCATTGATATAACTGATAATTGCCTTTGCATCAATATAATATTCCCTTTCTTTGAAATACTGCAAGTAGTCGATGCCTGCTGTTAATGCATTTTCATTTAAATAATTTAGGTTCGATGCGTCCAGTAGCCGGTTTGTCGAAGTTATCATCGTTCCGAGTTGCGTATTCCCCTTGTTTGATATTTTCTGAATTCGGCCTACCAGATAATTGGTAAGAGGTTCTACTATTGGTTTAGATTCCATACCATTGAGTATATATTCCCCAATTTCTTTTTGGGTTGTGCTTTGAAGTATTCCTATCGAAACTCCATTGCGGGTTGTTCCGGTAAGTTTAATTGCATCAAGAATGGTTGTAAATTCCGGGCCTCGGTAAAACGAATTTTTATTATCGGTTGTTGGAATGTATGATGGGGAGTGGCCGATTCGACGCGAATAAAACATTATGTTTTGATCGGGAGAAAAATCGAAAATATGTTTCCCTTCCAGAAAGAAAGGCCTTTTCTCTTCATAAAAGGTTTCCAGGGCGGTTAAATTCATAACCGATGGGTCAGCTTCAATTTGACCAAAGTCAGGGTTAATAGTAATATCGAAAGTGAAATCGCCTAATCCAATCTTCCCGTCAATACCGCCATTTTTGTTCCATCGGTTTCCTTTAGAATAAGGGCTACCTATAATTTTAGGTTCCCGGATGGCAGCTCCCGAAACATAAGGAAGAAATTCAATCAGCCTGGGTTTTCTAATTCCCTTAAGTCCATGCATTTCACCAAAGGAATACACATGCCCTGAGTTTTTACGCGGAATAAGGCTCCATTGATCGGTCTCCTGTATACGCCTTACAATTCGGCGCACATGAAGCCCCCAAACCATTCCGGTATCGCTGTGGTTATAGCGTAACTGACTGAGTGGAATACGGAATTCCACTGTCCAGGACGAATCATTTACCGCGGTTTTTCCTTCCCAAACTGCATTCCAATTGAGGTTAACGGTTAGGTTGTCCGAAACAATGAGGTCGGTTTTATTGCCCCCGGTGTTTATGTTGAACTCAGTTCCTGCGCGGAAATCGTGGTAGGTGTCGAAACAAACACTTATAAGGTCTCCAATAGAATTGTCGTCGCGGTTCCCAACAAAACGGTTTATTTTATCGGGTTCAGGATCCCAGGCGCGGAGGGCAAAGTATAAATTTTTATCATCGAAAAGTATTTTGATTTTTGTAGGAAAAGTTGGTTTGCCTCGCTCAACGGGTGTGTTTTGAAGAAAATTTTCCGACCAACTGCCTTCATTTGTCCAACATGCATCGTTGAGTTTCCCGTCAATAACCGGTTTTTGCCCTTCGAGTTTTACGGTATGATATTTGCGTTTATAGGCTTGTTCAAACGGGATTAGCTCAGATGAATTCTGCGAAAATATTACGCTGGTTATACTTATTAGGATAGAAGAGATAGCTAAAATTAAAAGAATAGGATGAATCGATTTCATTTATATGGGAGTTAGTAGAGCCACAAAAATATAAAAGATCGGGTTACAACGGTTAACTGCAATTTTCATAGTTTTTAAAATTTTTACGGCAAAAGATTACGCAGCATGAAAATTTCAGGATATGAGATTATTGAAAAAATAATAGTTAGATAAATAAAATATATCAAACATTTTTAAACCTGGGCCTTACACCTATTCGGAAAGCAATTTATATAGCTTTTTAAAATTAT
>JAIFLU010000302.1:4735-10694 GCA_020048915.1 Bacteroidota bacterium
GAAGTTGATATTTGTAGTAGATAGTGATAAAAAGATCCAAAATTTATTGGAATACACTATTAGTGGAAAAGAAGGATTTAAGGTTATTGTATTCCCGTCGGGAGAAGAATGTTTAATGAATTTGGATGTAAATCCAGATATTATTATTCTCGATCATCTATTTACCGGAAAAGCAAAAAAAATGCTGAATGGTATGCAAACCTTCTCGGAACTTCGGAAAATTAACAAAGCTTTGCAAATAATAATACTATCTGAAAAGCCCAATCAAAAAATAATTAAAGAGTTGTATGTAAACGATGCGACAAATTATATTTCGAAAAACAACTATTTTATTGATAGTTTGCTGGAAACCATTGATCGGATAAGCCAAAATTAGAAGGACCTTTTGAGTGAGCTAAAAATTAGAATCTCATAGTTTGGTTTTTTTGTTTCGTTTTGTGGCGTTATATTGCGCAATGAAGATATACCGGTAATAGTTGCATAATGCCAATAAAGTCACAACAATCGTATTTTATATATTTCATGCTTTTTGTCGGCATTTTGTGCATAGCATGGTCGGCAATATTCGTAAAACTGGCTGGAGTTGGCGGATTAAGCTCTGCTTTCTATCGAATGGCAATAGGTTCTGTAGCGATTATTCCTATTTGGTTAAAATGGCGAAAACCGATTGATGGATATCGTTCTGTTTTATTGGCCGTTGTTTGCGGGGTAATTTTTGCTATCGACATTGCTCTCTGGAACACTTCAATAGTACTTTCAAAAGCATCTATAGCTACAATTTTAGCGAACCTTGCCCCGGTTTGGGTCGGATTGGGAGCTATTTTCCTTCTGAAAGAAAAGCCCAAGCCAATATTTTGGACAGGAACAGCAATTGCAATTTTTGGAACAGCAATGATTATTGGTCTTAGTCAGGTCTCAGAAGTTAGCTTTACTAGAGGACAGTTTATGGCAATAATTGCCAGTATGTTTTATGGTGCCTATTTGTTAATTGTGCGAAAAGGAAGGTCAACTCTCGATACCATATCATTCACTGCAATTTCTATGGTTGTAAGTACGATAATTCTTCTTGTTTTTTGTTGGATTAAAGGGACAGATTTAAGGGTGGAAACTGCTCATTCATGGCTCGCTCTTATTGGACTTGGACTTATCTCTCAATTAGGTGGCTGGCTCACCATTAATTATGCTTTGGGTTATCTAAATCCGACTATTGCGTCTGTGAGCTTGTTAGGGCAATCAGTTTTTACCGCTTTGTTCTCTATCCCCGTTCTAGGCGAATACATGACCTTTTCTGAAATAATGGGAGGATTAGTGGTTTTATTAGGCATTTATCTGGTAAACCGGAAGAAGTAATTACCTTCAGCCAAACTTATTGCAACAAAATTTTTAACTTGTATCCTGCAACCTTAAATCTGTAAACCAGCAACCCGCACCCGATAGTCCCGATAGTCCCGATGGCTATCGCGGATCGCGGATCGCGAATCGCAACCCGCACCACATACCTCGCATCCCGCAACTTTTTTTTTTCTATCTTGCACACCTTAAACTAAATCTATTTAAAGTGAAGTATTATCTCATTGCGGGCGAAGCATCCGGCGATTTGCATGGCTCGAATCTGATGCGTGGGTTGAAACATGTGGATAATCATGCCCAATTCCGTTATTTTGGAGGTGATTTTATGCAGGAACAAGGCGGTGAGTTGGTGATGCACTATCGTCATGGCGCATTTATGGGAATTTGGGAGGTTATAAAAAATCTTGGAACAATATCAAAAAACTTAAAACTCTGTAAAGCCGATATTCAAAACTGGAAGCCCGATGTGGTAATCCTTATAGATTATGCAGGGTTCAACCTTAAAATTGCCGAATTTGTTAAAACAATTGATATCCCGATATTCTATTACATCTCGCCAAAAGTATGGGTTTGGAAGGAGTCGCGTGTTAAGAAAATAAAGAAGCTGGTCGATCGGATGTTTGTAATATTCCCCTTCGAAGTCGATTTTTACGCAAAACATAGCTATAAGGCATATTTTGCCGGCAATCCACTTATTGATGCTATTGAAGAAAAGCTGCCCGTATTAATGGATGATAAGGAATTTAATAATCGTTATCGCTTGTCGGGTAAACCGGTTGTCGCCCTTTTGCCGGGTAGTCGACGACAAGAGATTGATCTTTGTTTACCGGAAATGTTAAAAGCTATTCAGAATTTTCCGGATTATCAATTTGTTATTGCCGGGGCACCATCAATAGATGCTTCCTATTATGAACCAATTATTGGCGATCGGAAAATTCCGGTTGTTTTTAACCAAACCTATGATATACTCCGAAATTCGCTTGCGGCGATTGTTACATCAGGAACTGCTACACTCGAAACAGCTTTATTAGGTACTCCCCAGGTGGTTTGTTATAAAACGAGTCCCATTACCTATCAAATTGGCCGGCATATTGTAAAGGTGAAGTTTTTTTCGCTGGTGAATATTATTATGGACAAGGAAGTGGTGAAAGAATTATTTCAGTTTGAACTTCCAACCAGAATCGCTGCTGAACTCCATTTATTATTGCACAACCCGGAACACCGCAACGAAATGATAAACGATTATGAAGAATTAAAACGAATTTGTGGTGGGGCGGGCGCATCCAAGCGGGTGGCTGGTATTATGACCGAAGAGTTGAGAAATATAATTGCACGAAAAGTTTGAGTGATAGAATGTTTATGAAAATCTTATTTTTATTTCTGATTTACTTTGTCAATTATCAAATCGGCTTTTCGCAGGAAGTTAAAATCAGTGTTTTTAATAACCTCCCTTTAAAAGGATTTTCTATCACTGCGAATAAGGGAAAATACTCGATTTATCAAAAGGACGAAAAAATTACAGATATATCGGGCAATGAAGCGCTCTATATCACACTTTTCCAAGACAAGCTTGTTTTGCAAAATGCAAAGGGTTTATTGGGAAGTTTTCAACAGATAAGAATCATTTCTTCGGGGAATATAAATGATATACGCATTACGCCTGTTGAACCTAAAGCTAACGGAAAAATTTTCCCCGGAAACATTCTCCTTCGAATCGATTATGGCCGTATTCTGATCATAAATGAGGTGGATATTGAGCGCTATATTGCCGGAGTCGTGGAAGCGGAAACGGGAAGTAAAGCAGAGCCTGAATTTCAAAAGGCGCAGGCGCTTTTATGCCGTACCTATTTATATAGCCATATAAACCGGCACGAGACAGAAGGTTTTAATTTGTGTGATGAGGTTCATTGTCAGGCTTATCGTGGAGTTTCGGCTTATACCGATGCAATTTATAAATCGACCAGCCTTACCCGCAATTTGGTGGTGGTAGCCTTCGACAGTAGTTTTATTACGGCCTCGTTTCATGGGAATTGTGGCGGTGAAACAGAATCGTCGGGCAATACCTGGCTAAATGGGAAGTCTTACCTGCAACCGGTTAAAGACCCTTATTGTCAGCAAAAGCCAAATGCCAACTGGCAAAAGGAAATTCCGTTAATGGAGTGGAAAACATATTTAAAGAACAATGGATTCAAACTTAAATCAAAAGAACCTGCCTCATTTGAAACAACCAAATTGGGTCGGCAGCAATATTATCGGGTAGGGGCTGATTCTACCCTGACAAAGCAAATTAGGGCAGATTGGAAACTCAAGTCTTCTTATTTTCAGATTAGCGCGAATGATAAAACTATAAAAATAAACGGGCACGGATTTGGCCATGGTGTTGGAATGTGCCAGGATGGTGCTATGAAAATGGCTACGATGGGTTTTCGCTGTGAAGATATTATTGGGTTTTACTATACCGGTGTGAAGGTAATTTCAATTAATGAGTTGTCTGGAGTTCGACCCAAAAAGTAGGTAATATTTAGTTTTTCTTATGTTTTTTGTAAAGGTTCTTGAGTTTCGCAATCCTTAAAAACTTTGCATACGATGAAATAACTGAAATTTCGAAGCCATACAATCCATCCAGGATTCCTCCATTAATAAAATAGATATTAATAAACGTTTTCAGGGGATCAATAAAAATGGAAATACCTGATTTTTTCTTCCCTTTAGCAAATGCCTCATTGGCCCAAATGGTTGAGTAGTTATTAATTTTATCCACCGAATCTCCAATAGTCTCGAGGGTATAGTGCAATAGATCGCCTTTTAGCGTATTAACAGCAGGGTTATTATTAAAAACCAATTTTTCGTGTATGGATTCGCCAACCCATTGCGTTGATTTCCTGTTGAAAATCCTGATTTTATAGTCGGGGTACCATTTGCAATGTTTAATCCAGGTGCCGCAATAACTAGATAAACGGGATACCCGATAGGCATATTCCTGATCGTTCTCTTTTTCAATTAATATCGATTGTTGTAACTCGGGAGATAGCGCTTCGTCGGCATCCACAGAGAGGATCCAATCGTTTTGAGCCCTTAAATTTCCGAAGTTTTTAGACCCTGAAAAACCCTCCCATGGGTGATGGTGAAAAATAACTTTTGGTAGTTTTGTAGCAATTTCTTGCGTTTTATCTTTTGATCCTGAGTCGATTACTAAAATTTCATCGGCAACAGGCAAAATAGAAAGAATGCAGCGTTCAATATTTCGTTCTTCATTTTGGGTGATAATTACCGCCGATATTTTTTTCATACGTACATTCAAAATTGTTAAAACCAATAACCGATATTAATAAATCCGCCAAGTCCTTTCAGACTATTCGAAGTCATAAAAGTAACTTCCATTGGGCCAATAGCACTTTTGTAACCATAGGATATTCCGCCACCATATGTTATATCATCAAAGGAAAAAATATTTTTCCTCGAATAATTGACTTTACAGGCATTAATCTTTAAGGTAAGGAAATTGTCTTTCCATAATTCGGCGCGGATATCAGAACCTATGGCGATGCCATGAGAACCGGCAAGTTGCATATACTTTAATCCCACAAAGGGAACCAATCCTCTCAGGTAGGTGCCGCCAAGCCCACCCAAATAATAGCTGTAATGAACCGGTATAGAATCTTCGGTAGAAGTTCCGGCAAAAAAATGATTTAAAAGAGTAAATTTTCTGCCAATTGGAATAACTTTCGATAAGCGGACACTTCCCTGGAAAAAGCTACTTCGGGAAATTGCATCATCCGAAATATCTTTTACATATTTAATTTCAGTTGTTAAATGCGATCCATGGGTAGGATAAAAATCTTTGTCGTAGGTATCTATTTTATAAAAGGCATGAAAGTTCAGGAATAGCGATTCCGATTCGGGTATCATCGCTTGCCCAACACGGTTGGCTAACCAGGAATAATCACCCAAGATTCCTCCTCCAAGGGCGGTGTTATTTGTTGGATTGGCCTGCCAGAATAAATTGAGGGTAAAATCAGAAAAGTCGTAGCTGGCAATTCTTTTTTCTTTATCAAATTGAAAAACCTCTAGTTTATGCGCATTAACGCGAATACCAAAATCGGGAAATAATTTCTTCTTTGCAGTCTGCATTCTTTCGGAATTCCAACCAGTGTTCAGATATAAAAGTCCATTAAAGGCAAGGTTTTCGCCTAAAGCAAGATCCATCGAGAGTTTTGATCCAGGTGCCAGTAAATTACGGTAAGTTGCATTAAGCAGCAGCGCTGTTTTGAAATCCGAATCGTAGTGTATCCCCACTTTAAAGAAGTTTGTATTTTTTTCGGACAATTCCAGTATTAACTTAGCCCCTTCAGGTAGCGGCACTAAGCGATAGGTGATAGTAGTAAAGAACTGAGTTCCATAGATCATAGCAATTCCACTTTCCAACTCCGACAGAGATATTTCGGATGGGATTTCGAGCTGAAGTTTGCGGAATACAAACTCTTTCGGAACTAATTTCAAACCATTAATTTCTAGTTCTTTGATAAATATGGATTTAAATCGTTCCGGAGTATTCTTATTTTTTTGAGGAGGGCTAAACCGATTAAGTGAATCGGCTAATGCTCTTAGC
>JAIFLU010000302.1:10709-15129 GCA_020048915.1 Bacteroidota bacterium
TGAGGCAACATTTCTCTGGCAGCCAATTCACCTTGAGCTATAATTGAGTCAGCATCGTTAAAGCTCATTACATTGTAGTTTTCCAAACGAGGATCAATAATTATCTGACATTCCTTTCGGCTGTTTTTTACTTCTTCTTTTGTAAATGCATACATGCTTTGATTGAGTATTCCAACCAAGGAGCCGAGTACTTTTCGGGGTTGCGCCCTGAATCCAACATCTACTCCAATAAGGATATCAGCACCCATTTTTTTTACATCTACTACCGGAAAATTATTAAGTACTCCTCCATCTACATATATTTTCCCGCCAATTTCTTCGGGGGAAAAAACCGATGGAATGGCCATGCTGGCTCTCATTGCTTGCGGTAAGTATCCATTTGAGAGAACATGGTCCTCTGCGTTTTCTATATCAGTGGCTATACAAATAAAAGGGATTGGATAGTTAAGGAAATTGTTTTCGCGGTAAACCGGACTTGCCATCCGGTTAAAGAAACCATAAATATTTTGTCCTGATATTGCTCCGGAAGGGAGTCCTATTTTTTTCTCTTTTATAGGAAAAGATACAAAATATCGGGCGTTCTCTTCTTTTTCTTCAAAAGAAAGGTTTCGTCGGGCTATTTCATCGGTAAGGAGGCTATCCCAATTCATGTTAATTGCTATTTTTTTCAACTCGTCAGGGGAGTAACCAATGGAATACAGGCCACCAACAATACTTCCCATACTCGTACCTCCAATAAAGTCGATTGGAATTCCAACTTCTTCTAAAACTTTTAGAACGCCTATATGGGCTAGTCCTTTAGCTCCGCCACCGCTCAAAACCAATCCAACTTTTGGCCTTCTTAATGTGTCGGGTTGCGAAAGTAAAACTGTTGTTGAGAATAGAAATATCAAGGGAACAATAAAGCGCATATCTCCATAATAAAAAGGCTAATTTAGTGAGCATTTTTGTAAATTACCCAACTTTTCGATTTCTGTTTAAAGAAATTAACTCTTACTATCAGCAAACTTTTTTTTCCTAACTTTGTTATTTAAATTTATTCTACGCAAACGATGCTTGTTACTATTCTCCGACAAACCATAATGATAACCAGTCTGGTGCTGGTTATGATGCTGATAATTGAATACATAAATGTAATTTCAAAGGGACGTTGGGGGGAGAATTTAAGCAAATCGCGGTTTAAACAGATTCTGGTTGCTTCGATGTTAGGTTTAATTCCCGGTTGTGTAGGGAGTTTTGCGGTAGTCTCGATGTACACCCATCAGGTGGTGGGTTTTGGTGCTTTGGTTGCGAATATGATTGCCAGCTCGGGCGATGAATCGTTTGTTATGTTTTCTTTATTTCCCGAAAAAGCATTGATCCTTAATATTATTATTTTCACCATTGCTATTGTTGTGGGGTTATTGATCAACACCTTTATAAAAGGGAATGTATTCCCGGTTCCTGCTCAACCTCATATGGTTATTCATCACCATGAGCACGAAGAGCAGTCGCTTTCTATCCGAAATGCATTGATTGGCCTGAAAAATATCTCATTTCCCAGGGCAATTCTTATTATGGGTTTATTGCTCTTTATATTTGGGATACTTACCGGGCAATTTGAACATGGAGGTTTTAAACTGGAGAGTGGACCCGAGATGCATGCCCACGAAGGAGGTGGATTTCATTGGGAAGAAATTCTGTTTGTATTAGTTAGTTTTGCAGCTCTTTTTTTAATCATTATTGTAAAAGATCACTTTCTGGAAGAACACCTTTGGGGGCACATTATTAAAAAGCATTTTCTGAAAATATTTTTATGGACATTCGGAGCATTGTTGGTTATCCATTTTATGATGAATTACATCGATTTGGAACAATGGATGAAAACCAATGTTTATACATTGTTAATTATTGCTGTTTTAGTTGGCATTGTTCCGGAGTCGGGGCCCAATCTCGTATTTGTAATTTTTTATTTTAACGGTGCAGTTCCTTTTAGCATACTTTTGGCGAATTCTATTGTTCAGGATGGTCATGGTGCATTGCCTTTGTTAGCTGAATCGAAAAAATCATTTTTCCTAATGAAGGCTATTAATATGATTGTAGCTTTACTGGTTGGCTTTGTTGGTTTGTGGCTGGGCTTTTAAGATAATTACGGTATAAAAGAATTATAAAGTTTTAATTAAATAGGTGAATTTTATGAATTACGATGTTATAGTAATCGGAAGCGGCCCGGGAGGTTATGTGGCAGCAATCCGGGCTTCGCAGCTTGGTTTGAAAGTAGGAGTTGTAGAACGCGAAAACTTAGGTGGTATATGTTTAAATTGGGGATGTATTCCCACAAAATCGTTGTTAAAAAGTGCCCAGGTTTATGAATATATGCAACATGCATCCGACTATGGTATTGCAGTGGAAGGTCAGGTGAAGCCCGATTTTGCGAAAATAGTTCAACGAAGTCGTTCTGTGGCCGAAGGAATGAGCAAAGGCGTTCAGTTTCTTTTAAAAAAGAATAAAGTCGAAACTATTTTAGGCACGGGGAAACTTATTAATGGCTCAACAGTTGAGGTTACCGATAAAGATGGTAAAAAATCGCAGATAACTGCAAAACATATAATACTGGCTACTGGAGCCCGTTCAAGAGAACTTCCCAATTTAAAACAGGATGGCAAAAAAATAATCGGCTATCGTCAGGCGATGTCTTTAGAAAAACAACCGGCATCCATGGTTGTGGTTGGCTCAGGCGCTATTGGCAGCGAGTTTGCTAATTTTTACAATACCCTTGGAACAAAAGTAACGCTGGTCGAGTTTTTACCAAATGTTGTTCCTGTGGAAGACGAAGAGGTTTCGAAGGCTTTGGAAAGATCGTTTAAAAAGGCTGGTATGACAGTTCTTACATCCTCTTCTGTCGAAAGCGTTGATACTTCCGGTAAATTATGTAAAGTAAAAGTAAAAACCCCAAAAAGCGAAGAAATAATTGAAGCGGAAATTGTGCTTTCGGCGGTTGGTATTGCCCCGAACCTTGAAAATTTGGGTATCGAAGAACTAAAAATAGAATTGGATAAAGGAAAAATTAAAGTAGACGAGTTCTACCGAACAAATGTTGCCGGTATTTATGCCATTGGCGATATTGTATCAGGCCCTGCTCTGGCGCACGTTGCTTCTGCTGAAGGGATTACCTGCGTGGAGAAAATTGCAGGCTTAAACCCTCATCCGGTGAATTATAAAAATATTCCTGGTTGTACATATACCAACCCCGAAGTAGCTTCGGTTGGAATGACTGAAAAAGCGGCCAAAGAAGCTGGGTATGAAATCAAAGTGGGGAAATTTCCATTTACAGCCTCCGGAAAGGCAAGCGCTGCCGGTGCAAAAGATGGATTTGTAAAACTTATTTACGATGCAAAATATGGGGAGCTATTAGGCGCCCACATGATTGGCCTGAATGTGACCGAAATGATTGCAGAAATTGTTGTTGCCCGCAACCTCGAAACTACCGGTCACGAAATGATCAAATCTATCCATCCCCACCCAACAATGTCGGAGGCCATTATGGAAGCTTCGGCAGCTGCATATGGAGAAGTGATACATATCTAATATAAAAAAACCACCCGGGGCTGCACCTCGGGTGGTTTTCAATTATTAACCAATTTTAACCCTACTTATTTTTGATTTAATTTTCGATTGTCGGTTTATTCATAATTCCCAAAAATAATAAGCTATTTGTATCCTTTTCTTTAATTATAAATACGAATGGCTTATTTGCATTAAAGATATTATTAGGGCCAGCACTTGTTAATTCAATGCCAATTGATGTTACAGCGGCTGCTTCGGTTCCTTCTTCATTTACTTCTACAAATGTTTTGTGTTTTACTTCGCTGACTTTAATTCCACCTGCTTTACTTATCCTAGTCAAATCTGCAAAATCGCTAAACATCGTTTGCATGCCCAATGCATTCAAGTCATCGTTCAGTTTTTTCTCATAACTAAATTTAAATTTGGGCAGGTAAATCTTAATTTTATTGGTCACTTGTAATTTATTGACCCATTGAGTCCAATTTTCATCATTCATAGAGGAAATAATGTTTTCGACCGATTTCCCTTCATTTGGCAGCAATACCATCATACTGTAATTTTCATTTCCATATGGAAGGTTGATGCCCGAGAATAAATCATTCTTAACGATTTCGAATGCACCTTCCTGTACCATAAAATCAGTTTTAAAAGTGCTTCCAGTGCTCGGGAAAAAGTCAAGCTTGGTAGTGTTTTTATTTTCGAACTGATATTTCCAGGTACCTTTGAAATAGATGGCATTTATCAGATACATAACCGTTTCGGCAGGGATTTCGTCAATTATCTTTTTAATTTTATCATGGGTATTTGAGCTAACCCAATTATTGATCATACCAACCGTTGCTGGCGAAAAATCCGTTTTTTTAACTTCTGCATT
>JAIFLU010000227.1 GCA_020048915.1 Bacteroidota bacterium
AATATACCTTTCATTTTCCTGAATTTTTTAGAATGCAGTTTATCTAAATACTCAAGGTAAAAATAGTATCAAAACAAATAACTACAATAATAGATTTATAAGAGACTCAAACTAATTGACTAATGAGAAGAATTGTTACACGGAGTGTAAAATGAATTTTGAGTCCTAGAAAATAAGTTAATCATTATCAATTAAGTCGTCGAATTTCCCAATAACAGCTTCAGTCTCAATAAAATTAAAAGGAGCTTTAATAAATGATTTAAGGTGCATACCTAAATCCAAGATATCGTCATCTCCTTCTTCATAATACCAATTGACATCAACATCATTGCCAGAAGTATAGATATCGTCAACAATTTTAAGAATATCAAAAACACATTTGGAAGATGCAGTATCCAAATAATCAAAATTAAAAACAATGGTAGTTTTTTGAGCCGCATTTTGAGAATACTTTTTAATCCATTCCATTGCTGGCCTGAAAATCTTTGTAGCATCCTCAGGAATTGATCTGCCTGAAAACTGTATCAATCCTTCCTCTAATACAATTGTAGGGGATTTAGCTGTTTTTTCAATTACTATTTTTTCCATTTATATACTATTTTCAGAACAAGCAGTTTTTTAAAAAATTCGAAAAGCCAATTTAATCAATTTGAAAACAAAAATATTCTAAAAAATATAAATAAAAAATAGAAAAACCCATATTAAAAAACTATCGCGTAAATATAAAGTCAAATAATATTTTAACGAGGCTCCTACAATACAAATTCTAAAGATTATTTACAAAATCCACAAATTAAAAAGGCAAGACGTAATTCATCACTTTTTGTTATCGTGCTGATTAGTTTTTTAAATGTAAAATTAATACTTTTGAAACAACTTAATAATCAAAAGTATGATTGAAACTGATCCCAGGCTTCCCATCTCAGAAGAAAAAGAGCTACAAATAAAGAAATTTCGGATAAAATTCTGGGTTATAGATATACTCGCAGTGATTGTTTCGTATTTTTTTGCATATCTAATAAGAGATAGTTTTGGTACTGGACTTATGTATACACATAACTACCTATTTCTTCTTCTTTTTATGGTACCAACTTTTTTTATATTAATCCGGAGAAGCAACTTCACTCACATTCATGAAAAACTCAATTTTGGAATATTACTATTTAATTTCTTCCAACTTTGCATTTTTGGATTACTAATAATTTTTTTCTTCCTCTTTATTTTCAAGATGAAAGATATTAGCAGAGTTTTTGTCTTAACATTTTTTATTATTTATATGGTAATTATCAGCATCCTTCAGGTATACAGGTCAAGAAACTACCAAAATATCTGGAAGGATGCTGAAAAAGATCAAATACAATAATTCTCGTAAACTTTCGCTATTCCTTCTTTAAGGGTAATTTTCTCTTTCCAGCCTAAAGAATGAAGTTTCGAAACATCCAAAAGTTTTCTCATTGTACCATCAGGTTTTGAAGAGTCCCAACGGACATTTCCGTTGAACTGTGTTATTTCCTTAACGATGGAGGCTAATTCCATGATTTTCAGATCTTGACCAGTACCAATGTTAATATGGGTATTTTTTATTTCATCCTTTTCATTTGGATTCCTTTCTTTGTAAAAATTAGCCAAATCCGAAAAATTAATATTTTCCATAATAAACACACAAGCATCCGCTAGATCACTGGCATGAAGAAATTCGCGCATAGGATTACCCGTTCCCCATAAAGTAATACCTACCTCATTCTGAGATTTTTGTATACCATACTTATTGAGTTTATCAATAATTTGATCTTTAGAAGAATTGCCATTAACCCCTTCAACAGGATATTTATTAAAATCCTTTCGAATGCCATCCCAATTATCAGCTTGTATACATTTCCCCAGATGCATCTTTCTAATTAAGGCTGGCAATACATGTGATTTTTCAAGATCGAAATTATCATTGTACCCATATAAATTAGTGGGCATTACAGAAATGAAATTAGTCCCGTATTGAAGGTTGAAGCTTTCGCATAATTTCAATCCTGTAATTTTCGCAATAGCATATGGCTCATTCGTATACTCCAAAGTTGAAGTCAGAAGACTATCTTCTGACATGGGTTGAGGAGCATTTTTGGGATAGATGCATGAACTTCCCAAAAACAATAACTTCTTAACCCCATATTTATAAGAAGCACCAATTATGTTATTTTGAATTTGCAGATTCTCAAAAATAAAATCTGCACGATAAGTATTGTTTGCAATTATCCCTCCAACCTTAGCTGCCGCAAGAACAACATAATCAGGCCTCTCATTTCTAAAGAAAGCATCAGTCTGTTCCTGATTTCTCAGATCCATTTCATTAATTGAACGGAAAACAAAATTTGAATACCCTTTAAGTTTAAAGTTTTGAAGGATTGCACTACCGACCATACCAAGATGACCTGCAATATATATCTTTCCGTGTTTATCCATTTAGCTTATAATTTTACTCAAAATAATTCATAATTGTATAACCACCATCCTTCAAGTACTTTTCTTTTTTCATTAATTTTATATCACTAGAGACCATATCTTTAACTAAACTGGCCAAATCATGTTTGGGCTTCCAATTTAATTTTTGTTGTGCTTTAGTAGGATCCCCAATTAAAAGATCAACTTCAGTTGGACGAAAATAACGTTTATCTACAGCAACAACATTTTTTCCAACCTCGATTTGAAACTCAGGATTATTACATTTCACAACATATCCTTTTTCATCAGCATCAGTTCCTTCAAATCGGATTTCAATTCCTGCTTCAGCAAAAGCAAGGCGAATAAATTCCCTCACCTCAGTAGTTATACCTGTTGCAATAACATAATCTTCAGGTTTATCTTGCTGAAGAATAAGATACATCGCTTCAATATAATCTTTAGCATGCCCCCAGTCCCTTTTGGCTGAGAGATTTCCCAAGTAGATAATATCCTGCATACCTAATGCCATTCTAGCTACTGCACGTGTGATTTTACGGGTTACAAATGTTTCGCCACGAATTGGAGATTCATGGTTAAACAGAATTCCATTGCAAGCAAACATCTTGTAGGCTTCCCTGTAATTTACCGTAATCCAGAATCCATACATTTTTGCAACTGCATAGGGACTTCTTGGGTAAAATGGAGTTTTTTCACTTTGAGGAATTTCTTGAACTAATCCATAAAGTTCACTTGTAGATGCCTGATATACCCTGGTTTTATTAATTAAACCCAATAATCTAACGGCTTCCAGAATCCTAAGGGTTCCAATCCCATCTGCATTTGCTGTATATTCAGGGGTTTCGAAACTAACTCCGACATGGCTTTGCGCAGCCAGGTTATATATTTCATCTGGTTGAACTTCCTGAACGATACGGATAATATTCGTAGAATCTGTTAAATCGCCATAATGCAATATGAAATTCTTGTTTTCAACATGTGGATCCTGGTATAAATGATCTATTCTATCGGTATTAAACAATGAACTCCGACGTTTTATACCATGAACTACATAGCCCTTTTTTAATAAAAACTCAGCAAGATAAGCACCATCTTGACCTGTAACACCCGTAATTAAAGCGACTTTCCCCATTTTTTATTTTTTTAGTACAACTTTTACTTAACAATAAGAACAAATTAATCGAATACCTTTTGTACTCTAAATTAATCAAAATTGTTACTTATAGTATTAATATATAATTCGTATATTTCATTCCGTAAGGAAATTCAAAAGAAGCAAATAAATAGATTCTCTTAAGAATATTTTTATTAAAAAGCTTTAATAGATGATTAATTGCCCAAACCATTTTGTAAACGAAAATATATAAGATAATGAAAAAACCGCAATTGGTATTGCATGACACTGGATTAGAAAAATTCTCCGAACAGATTGTCCTGCGCCAGCAAAATGCTCTAAAGAAAGAAAAGGAACTTCTTCGAGAAAGCAAATCCCTATCTGACTTTGCCTCAGGGTATTTATATTTTGGCTTACATAAAACTCCAACCAACTGGATTTTTAGGGAATGGGCCCCAAATGCAAAAGAAATTTTCATGGTGGGAGATTTTTCAGAATGGAAAATATTGGATCAATTTAAACTTCAAAGCATAGGAAATGGGAATTGGGAAATTATCTTACCTCTTAGCAGCATTAGCCATGGTCAGAAATATAAACTTTTAATCAGATGGAAGAATGGAGAAGGAGAAAGGATACCTGCATGGACAAAGAGAGTAATTCAAGACCCAAAAACTTTAATATTTGATGCACAAGTTTGGTCGCCTGATGAACCATACCAATGGAGAATCCCTACCTTTACCAGAAAAAAAGAAGAGCTGTTCATATATGAAACACATGTAGGAATGGCTACTGAAGAATTTCGTGTTGGTACTTTTCCCGAATTTACCGAAAAGGTTCTCCCCAGGATCAAAGAAGCCGGCTACAACACCATTCAATTAATGGCAATAATGGAACATCCCTATTATGGCTCATTTGGTTATCATATCTCAAACTTTTTTGCCGTATCATCCAGATTTGGGACACCCGAAGAATTGAAAACACTTATTGATCAAGCGCATAAACTAGGAATTAGTGTAATAATGGACCTTGTCCATTCACACTCCGTAAAAAATGAATTAGAAGGACTGAATAAATTTGATGGGACAACTTTTCAGTATTTTCATAAGGGAGAGAGACGAAATCATCCAGCCTGGGACTCCTTGTGCTTTAATTATGGAAAAAATGAAGTCCTCCACTTCTTACTTTCTAATTGCAAATTCTGGCTTGAGGAATATAAATTTGACGGATTCCGATACGACGGCATTACGAGCATGTTATACCTCGATCATGGATTATCAAAAGACTTTACGAATTATGACATGTACTTTGATAATAACCAGGATGAAGATGCGATAACATTTTTAATTCTTTCGAACAAATTAGTTCACGAGCTAAACTCCAAAGCAATTACTATTGCTGAAGAAATGAGCGGAATGCCAGGGACAGCTACACCAATAGCCCATGGAGGCCTTGGTTTTGACTATCGTTTAGCCATGGGAACCCCCGATTATTGGATTAAGATAATAAAGAATTTAAATGACGAACATTGGAATGTTGGTGAAATATTTTACGAACTAACCAGAAAAAGACATGACGAAAAAACAATAAGTTATGCCGAATCGCACGACCAGGCCTTAGTGGGAGATAAAACCCTTGCTTTTCGCCTAATGGATAAAGACATTTATGACAACATGCATAATCAAAATCAAAACTTAAATGTTAATCGGGCAATCGCACTTCATAAAATTATTCGATTATTTACGATTTCTACCGCAGGAAATGGATATCTGAACTTTATGGGAAATGAATTTGGGCATCCTGAATGGATAGATTTTCCAAGAGATGGCAATAACTGGTCGTACCAGCATGCCCGTCGTCAATGGAGCTTAAACGATAATAAAGACCTGAAATTTCATTATTTGGGCGACTTTGATAAAAATATGATTGAACTTATTAAAAAAGAAAGCTGTTTTAATTACCCTGAGATAAATTTGATTCATGAAAATAAACCCAATCAGGTTATTGCTTTTACCAGAGGCGAATTGCTATTTATTTTCAATTTAAACCCGACACATTCCTTTACGGATTATTCTATTCTTATTTCTCCGGGAAAATATAAAATTCTATTAAATACCGATGCCATATTATTTGGAGGCCAAGGGCTTGTAGACGAAAAACTTACTTATTTTACATCAAGCAATGATGACAAAATTGTCAATAATTTTTACTTGAAATTATATTTACCCTGCAGAATTGGGATGGTTTTGAAAAAACTTCCGAGTAAAAGTGTCTATGAATTATAAGAAGAATTGATTCCGGTTTAAGGTTTTCAGCATATATTCTTCATTTAGGAAATAGAGCATCATAATCAATTGATTATGATGCTCTATTTCCTAATATGGGATCG
>JAIFLU010000285.1 GCA_020048915.1 Bacteroidota bacterium
GGGTATATTTAATGTATTGCCGTTAACAAGCTCCACCATTATCGAAAAAATGTCGGCAAATATCATATTTATCAATATTACAATCCACAAGGTGGATAATTTCACTTTCATGTCTGTTTTTTTCATAATCAATCTATTAAAAAGATGATCAAATTTAAAAGCTTATTCCGAAGTTTAGATGCGGTTCAAAAAGAAAATAGTTCGCCCAATTCTTCTCCATTTGTAGGAACGTATCTGGAAAATTTGTATTTATTGGCCAATAATTAAAACTAATTGAAGGCTCTAAAAAGAAACGTTTCTTGAATAACTCTAACCTGTAACCAACACGTGTTTGAAGATAAAGCTGAAATCCACGTTGGATTTTTTTGTTTTGCTCATCGTAAAAATTCTGAACAAAAGTATTTGCGTGAATTGATGAATAAACTTGCTTCCATAAAAACCTTTGATATGTTATTCCAATACCATAGGCTCTCACGTAACCTGGATAATCCTCCATGTGTTTATACTTCTTGTCGTTTGCTAATGGAATACCAAGTGGTTCGGGATATTTCCATGTTGTTGCATTTACAATAATGGCATCTTTAACAGTAAATCGGTATCCGTAATTCAGCTCATAAAAATCAGCAGGGTCGGGAAATAAATTTGCTATTGACCATAACGACGATGAAACAAAGTGCTTCCGGTAAACAGAATCTTGCTTGCTTGTTTGACTATAAGAAACATCTAAATTTGCTATAAGCAATAATACCAATAATTTTATTTTCATACACTTACATTTTAAAATATTATTTTATAATGCAAATGTATTGGGTATAATTTCCTTAAAAATTGACTTTGGTTAAGAAATTTAAATGTCCTACTTTCTATTTAATCGCTTTCGCAACCTACTTAAAGATTCGGGTTTAATCCCTAAATAGCTAGCTAATTGGTATTGCGGAACTCTTTGAAATAAATAGGGTCTCTCTTTTTGTAGAAACAAGTATCGCTCCTCTGGATTGGTTATTTTGTAATTCACAAACGATTCCTGAAAATTGGCCATCATCACCTCTGTCATAATACGACAGATTGATTCAAATTGCGGGTATTTCAAAAACATTTCCTTTTCGTGTTCGGTTGTATTTAGGGTTAAAACAGAATCTTCTATACACTCCAAATACTGTCCCGATGGTATGCCCTTTCCATAACCAATAGGCAACACAGGTTGTTCCTCTGTATAAAATTCTATTGTTCTCTCCTCACCGTCATTAATAAAATAGCTTCTTACACAACCCTTTAAAACAAAATAACTTTCTTTTGATATTTCTCCCTCTCTCAATAGAACCGTACCTTTTTTGTAATTTTTTATAATCGTACTTGCAATCACAATATCAATTAATTCATCTGAAAGAGATGTGTGTTTTGTTAAGTATTTTATAATCTCATTCTCCATAATTCTAATTTGCCTTAACAGCAGTTTTTTTTGTTAGGTCCGACCCTGACACTAAAGAATCGCACTTACGACTTTCTCCTCATACGACCCAAGTTCTATCGAAACAGCCTAAATCGCCTTACAATAATAATGAAAATTAGTGTGTAATTTTACCAAACCTTCTGCTAAACAGGTATGTATTCCGTACCAGGTTAAATGGTTTTGCCCCGCTTGCAATGAGTTTATGCCGTTTTTTTTTGAAGAGGCTAAACATTCTAAGCAAACTTTTTTCATTAAGGAACGCCAAAGAATTAATTAGGCTTTTATTTACGTTGGTTCGGTAATAAAAGCTGGAATTACAACTTTCTCTGATCATTGAGCAATCAAAAAGTAGCGATATTTGCTCCAAGGAGCAATCAAATTACGAGATTTATTTATTGCACAATTAACAAGTTACAGTCAGTTAAAACTTATTTTCGAACCATCTTTTCGATATTACCTTCATTTTAATATTCTTAGTTTATATCGGCAAGACTGTTACTTCCGTTCAAAACGTCTGTCAGTAATATTTTCTTCATTCTTTCAGGTTCTTCAAACAATGGGCTGTGAGCTGATTTTTCAAATGAATAAAACCCTTTTATTGGTGCTTGCAGTTTTTCGAGATATGCTTTTGACAAATCGACATTTACCGTCAGATCGTATTTGCCACTCAAAAAATAGACTGGAATATCAAGCTTAGGTACCAAAGTAGGTATATCCATAGCAAAAAGCTCACTGCTAAACCCGGCTCTTTTTACAAATCTGAACTTCGAAACCCATATATTGATTTTTTCTTTCAGCGTATAAGCTTTACAAGTCCAAACGGGTATAAACACTCCTGTAAAAACCGATTTCATATTTCGCATGGTACCAATGCCCAGTTCGTGCATTGCTTTATCACGGATGAGTGATTTGAAAAAGTTTGAAAAACTGGTATCAGTATCCGGAATAGGATATTTCTTTAGTTCCTCTAACACTTTTTCATTGCCCTTAGCAGTGTATTGTTCTACCAAATATTTATAGGCAATCCTTTCTGATTCAAACTGACGCGTAATTTGTGCCATGCCAATGTATGCGTTGTATAGCTGCGGAGACTTTTCCACCGCCTGAATTGCAATAGGAGTTCCACCGGAATGTGCCATCAGGTATATCTTATCCTTCCCAAAACACACGCGTAAATAATTCGTAACTTCTATCAGATCGGACGTAAGCTGTGCAAATGTCATTGTTTCAATCGGTATATCACGACTGTATGAAAGGCCTCCACCACGTTGTTCCCAATAACAAACTGTAAAAAAATCTTCAAGTCCCGGGTTGTATTTCTCTATCAGGAAGTAATTTGGGAAAGCTGGTCCGCCATGCACATAAAGCATAACAGGATTATGGAAGTCCTTGCTCCGAATTATCATTCCTTGCCGGACACCGCCAATAGTTATACCGATTTTTTCGGAAATACTTCCGGCAATCGAAGCTCCGCTATTATCAACAAACGGTTCAGGTTTCCCTGGAATGTATATGCGCACTACAATAACAAGGATGAGGATCCCTATTGTCAGAACTAATAACGAAACAGAAAACATACGCGAAACTATTTTTAAGGAAAGACTCATTTGTATTTATTAACCTTATAATTAAAATAAGACCTGCATATCAATACAATACATAATTATCTAACTATTAAGCCACTTCTTAAAATCAGCAGAACGATCAATACTCACAATGGTGTCGTCAGCATCCTCCACTTTGGGTTTGAGCTCCAATTTAACCCTGGACCTGGAATAGGCGATCATATTCGCAATAGACTCCATATTCACTATATATTTTCGGTTAATCCTAAAAAATACATGTGGATTTAAAATGGTTTCCAATTTATCGAGCGTGAATTCAACCGGATAATTATTTCCCTGGTAGGTGCGAAGGTAAACACCTTTGTCGAGTATATAGAAATACGCAATTTCCGAAACTTCAATCTTTCGGATCTTTTCTCCAATCTGTATGAGAAAACGTTTTTTAAAATCAGGTTCTCTCCCTTGAATATTTGCCAAGAGCATATCAAAATCGATACTGAAAGCTGATTTTAATGTTTGATATTTTTTAATACTATCTGCCAGATCGGTTTTTCGAATTGGTTTTAGTAAATAAGAGATACTATTGACCTGAAATGCTTTTATAGCATACTGGTCATAAGCAGTTGTAAAAATAATGGGCGTATTGATAGTTACCTGCTCAAAAATGCTGAAACTGATTCCATCGGAAAGCTGAATATCTAAAAATATCACATCAGCAGTGTGCTGAAAAAGCCATTTCACAGATTCCTTAATTGAACCTATTTTTGCAAGAACATGGATCGATGGATTGACCTCCTTGAGCATCTGCTCCAGTTTGTCGGCGGCCAAATTTTCATCTTCAATTATCAGTACGTTCATCTTGTTCAATTTTAATTAAAGGAATTTTAGCCACATACCTGTTGTTAATTATCCTAAACGATGGCTCAAGCTTGCAAATCAAAGCATATCTTTTTACCAGGTTTTTAAGTCCAAGTCCCGTAGAGGTTCCTGAAACCTTTGGTTGGATATTGTTTTCCACAATAAGGAAATCGCCGTCGCTATATATTTCAATCATAAGCGGTTTTGATTCATTAATTACATTGTGTTTCATTGCATTCTCGAGCAAAACCTGCAAAGATAGTGGAGGTAATACCATTGGAAGTAGTTCGGCTCGAATATTAACTGAATAAGATAAATAATCGCCATATCTGATTTGTTGCAGAAAAAGATATGAACGCATAAATTCCAGTTCTTTATTAAGTGCCACAACTGGTTGTTCAATTGTTTCAAGTACATACCTGTAAATTTGCGAAAACTCATCAATAAACAACTGGGCTTTAGCAACATCAACAGTTATTAGGCTCGAAAGCACATTGAGACTGTTAAACATAAAATGTGGATTGATCTGGCTTTTTAGTACTTCAAATTTTATTTGTGATAGTTCTTCCTGAAGATGTTCCGCAATCAGATTAGCCTGCCTGCTCTCGATGTAGTATATCCAACCTTCAAGAATAGTCATCAGCAGGATATTCACTACAGCATACAGCATTGCATTATAAATCAGCACCCAGGAGAGCTCCTCGGTATATGGTTTTAACCAATTTGCAAATAGCGTGATCGCTGTTGAAATAAGTATAGAAATAAAAACCGCAAAGCTAAGTTGCAAAGAAATCCGCAGAAATATTCTTTTCCCCCAAGGTGCAATGCGATTCAAATACCGTATCATATAAAGATCGGGATACGCTATCATGAAGGCAGCTATTAGACTCAGCAAGGTTCCTCTCAACATGCGCAGAAAAAAATGCTGATAACCATCAAGCACATAATAACCGCTAAGGTGATTATAGGATATAACAATAAATTGCATCACTATTGCTAAGCCGAGCAAGAGCGAGAGAAGCCGTTTGAACGAAAAATAACTATGAATATTAAAAAAGCTCATTCGTTTAAATTATTTCAGGCTAAATATAAAATGTAAAAATATAAAACAATAATCCTTTTCAGGAGAATGTATTTTAGTTTAATAATTGAACCTTATGCAGCCCAAAGGGCTCAATGAAGGTGTACACCCTTAAAGCTTCAGCAAGTGTTTTCGTAATGCGTTTACCGGAGTGTTTCAACTAGCTCTATCTTGATTATTCAATTAGAATCAAGAATGCTGATTGAATTTATGATTGTCTTTCAGATTTTAAACACGAGAGAGTAACATTTTAATAAACATTACCCTCTCACATAAGTTGAATTAGAACTTTTTCAAAAACCCCATTCTTACAGATATATACTGATAATCAAACTTTTTTGGCACTCTTTCAAATTCAGCGTCTCGCGACAAAGAGTTAAACTTAACCCCTGGTGAGAGACTCCAGTTTTTACCTAAATTAATGTCAATACCGCCTGCAAACTGATACCCAAAACCATGTTTTGTATCATTAATAATATCTCCATTGGCATTCTCTGTTTCGATATGATTGTATAATCCACCGGCTCTGACATAATAAGCCAGTTTTGAAGTTCCTAATGGGTGCTTGAAGTTTAGTCCGAAAACATACCCCGTTTCTTCGAAACTAACATCATTGCCGGCAAATGATTTGTCTGCACCCAACCTGTTCCAACCCCATCCAGCATAAATACCTAAATGAGGCATAAAGCGGTAATGCAATATGCCTTCAAA
Organism: Bacteroidota bacterium; assembly: GCA_020048915.1. GTDB lineage: Bacteria > Bacteroidota > Bacteroidia > Bacteroidales > JAAUTT01 > JAAUTT01. The sequence goes on from JAIFLU010000285.1 coordinate 5,666, forward strand.
ACCAAATCCCGGGTTCAGAGTTGTGCCATCCATTTTTTTTGTTGCCAATGACACCCCACTGTTTAGTTCAATTCCTAATCTTTTTCCCGATTCTTGTGCAAAACAGCTCAGTGATAATAATACAAGTATTGCTAATGTAAATCCTCTTGTTTTCATTTTTTCTGCATTTAAATTATTAATAGAAATTTTCATGCAACAAAATTAGCTGCCAACTAACCAGTACTAAAATGAAATATGCCAGAAGCGCTAATTGCGATGGTGATGGTGGGCA
>JAIFLU010000312.1 GCA_020048915.1 Bacteroidota bacterium
TATTATATGCAATTTTTACTTTTCCGGTTTTAATAGCATTATCTAACACATCCATTTGTCCTTTTTTTACAAAAACGGCATTTAAATCAGATTTATCGCCCCCAAGAATTATATAGTTTCCTTCGGGTTTAACTTTAAGGACATATTCAGACATTAGTTTCCCTACCTGAGTATTGTCAAAGGATACGTACATGTCTAAATCGCAATTCCGAATTAAACGATCGTAAGCGATAACCTTTACCTTTCTGTTGTGGGCATCTCGAATTATTTCGGCAGCAGTATTCATATTTACTGAATTTACAACCAGGATTTTTGCACCCTGATTTATCATTTCCTTCGCCTGCTCAATTTGTAGCTTATCATCGTTATCCGCAGATGCAAGCAATACTTCTCCTCCTAATGTGGTAATTTGATCCTTAAAATACTGTTGTTCTTTAACATATCGTTCACTAGTTAAATTTGGGACTAAAAAACCAACTTTATAACCTTTACTAGTACTACACGAGGTTATTAAAATGATAATCAGTAGTGTTAGGGTAATATACAATTTATTCATATCTGAAAAGATTGAAACTTTTAACTAATTGTGACTATTTGAGGCGGAAATATAAAAAATATATAACTATTATTACTGCTATTCGGTATAATGAATTGTCAAAAATATTATTTTTCTTTAGAAATTAACAACTACCTAAATAATAACCTATGAATTGGAAAAACCTTAAAATTGGATATAAAATAGGCTCAGGTTTTTTTATCCTGGTTCTGTTATCGGCAATTATTGGTATACTCTCTTTCATTAATATGGGAATCATTCAAAAAGAAACCAAAAGTTTGTCTTTCGAATACATTCCATCTATAAGTGAATCGTTTCAGCTGGAGAAAAACTGGAAGGACGTTGTACAATATGCTGATATGTATGATCGTACCGGTGATCAATTTTATTTAAAAAAGCAGAAGGCCCGAATGGAAAAATTCGGGAAAGCAATAGAAAATTTAATTGAGATTACCGGTAAATCCGAAAATCTGAAGGCTCGACTTGCTTTATTTGTTGATTTACAAACTAATTATAAACAATTTACTTCAATTTTAGCTGAATACGAAAAATTAAATATTTCTTATTCTGAAAGCTTAAAAGGTATGGAATTAATTATGACCAAATTGGCAGTGGGTTCTGAAATTTTTGTATCTACAAATACCTATGAAAGAATGGATATGGTAGTTTCAAAAATTTATACCGCAATAAATAAAGAACAACCAGCCCGTTTAAGAAGTGTTGAAAGAATTGTGGAAAATTTGGAGCGCGATTATTCGGGAGCAAGAAATTCACCCTCGGGTATTGCTATTAATGAGTTCATTGAATCATCCAAAAATTTTCTCAAAATATTTCCTCAGGCAAAGGTGCTTCAGTTAAAAAGAATGGAATTATCGGGAAATATGATGTGGGACATTAAAGGTACTTCGGATGTAGGGTTGGATAAAGTGATTGCTATGGGTCAAAGTACCAATCAGATATTAAAAAAAGAAAAATTAGTGATGAGTTTATCTGTTCTTTTTGTCGTTATTTTAGGCAGCGGACTGGTATATGTATTAACAACAAGTATTACAAAGCCAATTCGTAAAGGAATAAACCTTGCGGCAGCAATAGCTGATGGCGATTTAAGCCAAAGTATTGATATCGACCGTAAAGATGAGGTTGGTGAATTAGTTCATGCGCTAAATCAGGTAACTCAAAACCTCAGAGATATTGTTGTCAACCTTTCGGATAATTCTAAAATCATTGCCGATTCGAGCAGTTTGTTAAACTCTACTGCAGAAGCAATCTCCGATGGTACAAAACAACAAGCTGCTGCTGTTGAGGAGGTATCGTCATCTATGGAAGAAATGTATGCCAATATTTTACAAAGCAGCGATAATGCAAAGCAAACTGAAAAAATAGCGGTAACATCGGTTGTTGAAATTACTAAGAGTAAGGACTCTTTTAAATTGGCAACCGAATCGCTTCAGGATATAACCAATAAGGTATCTATAATCAACGATATTTCTTTTCAAACAAATTTATTGGCGCTGAATGCAGCTGTTGAAGCTGCCCGTGCTGGGGAGCATGGGCGAGGTTTTGCCGTTGTAGCCCAGGAAGTAAGGAAGCTTGCCGATAAGAGTAAACTGGCTGCAACAGAAATAAACGATGTTTCTAATGCAACCATGATTATGTCGCGCACAGCCAGGAGAGAGTTAGATTCGCTTGTGCCTGAAATCGAAAAAACTGCAACTCTAGTAAAAGAAATTACGCTCACCAGCTTAGAACAGGTAACCGGAGTAGAACAAATTAATAACGCGGTACAGCAGTTGAATATAGTGGTGCAGGAGAATGCAGAGCGGGCCGATATTATGGCTTCCCAATCTCAAAAATTATCGGGACAGGCTTCAAAGATGCGGCAATTGATAAAAACCTTTAAATTATAGCCGTATTTTCAACATTTAAAATTAAAAGGATTGCTGCTATTCAATTTAGCAGCAATCCTTTTTTTATTTACGGTCAACCAAATTAACGTATGGTTGGGGATTGAATACATTTTTATAAGCAGGTCGAATTATGCGACGTGCATCAAATGTTAGTTCTTCCAATCTGTGTGAGCACCAACCTGCAATACGCGACATCGCAAATAGTGGTGTGTACACAGAATCCTTTATACCAATGCAATTGTAAACAAAACCAGAATAAAAGTCTACATTCGCGCAAACTCGCTTGGCAACTTTATCTCCCTTGTATTCATAAAATATTTGGGGAGCCAGTTTTTCAATCGTTTGATATAATTCAAATTCATCTAAACGGCCTTTTTCGATGGCAAGTTCCCTGGCTTGCTTTTTCAACAGGATAGCACGTGGATCAGAAATAGTATAAACAGCATGTCCAATGCCATAAATTTTTCCCGAACCATCGTAAGCCTTTTTATTGAGTATTTTAATTAAATAATCGGTAACTTCTTTTTCACTATCCCAATGCTTTACATTTTGTTTGATATTGTCCATCATGCAAAGAACTTCATGGTTTGCACCTCCATGCAGCGGACCTTTTAGTGATGCAATAGCCGATGCTACGGCTGAATAAGTATCCGTTTCGGTAGAACTGGTAACCCTGATTGTAAACGTGGAGTTATTTCCTCCTCCATGGTCGGCATGTAAAATAAGCGATAAATCTAAAATATCGGCTTCGAGCTTTGTATATTTTCCTTCTCCTTTTAGCATCAGTAGAAAGTTTTCGGCTGAGCTCAAATTGGGATTAGGATGACGGATCGATAATGTTTTCCTCTGGTAGGCATGGCGCATTGCATGATACGCATATGCGATTATGGTTGGAAATTTCGATATCAGGTTAAGGGATTGGTTAACAAGGTTTTCGATAGTTGTTTCTTCGGCTTTTGGATCTAATGTATATAGCCCCAAAACAGAACGGGCTAGCATATTCATGATATCATTCCCCTTTAGGGTGAGGATCATGCTTTTGGTAAATTCATCGGGTAGATCACGAATAGAACCCATATATTCCATAAATTCCTGAAGTTCTGATTGATTCGGTAATTTTCCCGATAAAAGTAAATATACCACTTCGTCAAACCCATGACGCTGTTGTGAAATGGCTCCTTTTACCAAATCTTCCACATCAATACCCCGGTAGATTAATTTCCCATCTACAGGAACCAAGATATCGTTTTCCTTTTTATACCCAACAACATCACCAACATTGGTTAGTCCAACTAAAACCCCAGTATGATCAGCATTTCGTAAACCACGTTTTACACTATATTTTTCAAAGAGTTCCGGAACAATGTACGACGCTTTTTTTACATCTTCTGATAGCCTTGTTACGATGTTATTTGCTGATTTAAGAGTTGGAGCCAATTCGTCCATTATAATTTTGATTTAGGGTTTAAAAATAGGAATACGGGCAATGCTGCTCTGCATTTCAAAGGGTTAAATACACGGGCATTAAAAATGGAAATTCAAAAAACATCTGCTTAACTCTTGTCCAGGTCTTTACAGGCATTATATAAATTTTCCATTAGCGTAGGTATTTTAGCCTGAGGTACAGCGGAAAAAGCAAGTCGAATTACCGAACCAAGAACAATTACTCCGGTGCTATATTGATTTAATAGCTGGAGGCGAACTTGTTCCGCATCTAGGCCCTTATTGAGCTTTACACACATAAAATAGCCCGAATTGAAAGGAAGTGGCTCGAAATATTCAGCATATTTGGTATTCGAAAATGATTGTTTAAGAATATTGTATCGAGACTTCAGAATTTGAAATTTTTGAAGTTTGGAATTCTCATAATTGGGATGAGTATAAACGGTTTGAAGTAATGATTGAGATAGCTGACTGATATTGGAAATATTACCTCTGATTGCTCCTCCGGTTTTGTTCTCGAGTGCTTCATATAATTCCGGAGTTCCATTTTTAATTCCAAAAGTAATGAAGCCAACCCTAAACCCCCATACGTAATCTTCTTTGGTTGGTCCATCCAGCTTTACAGCTAATACATTTTCGCTTAAATTGGCCAGTTTTACAAATATCGATTCAGTATAAACATTATCCTCATAAACTAAACCAAAATAGGCATCATCAATAAAAACCACCACTTTTTTCCCAGCCTTAGCAAGCTTTTCAATCTCAGATACTATGCCGTCTATTTCCGATTTCAAAGGGGTGTACCCTGATGGATTGTTTGGGAAATTTAACAAAATTAATACTTTCTCTTGTTTTATCGAGCTTAGTTTTTTCGAAAAAGCGGAGGTGTTAAATCCTCCTTTTTCAAATAATTCAAATGTTTCAACTTTTGCGTTGTAGGCATTTTCAAAAATCAGATTGTAATTTTCCCAATAAAGGTCTGATAGGACTATTGTATCACTTTCGTCGGCAAATAAGTAACCAAGTATGCTGATGCCATGGGTTAATCCATTGGTAGCAATAGGCTTGCTTATTACAATGTCTTTAAGCGACGGGTTCTTTTTGTAAATAACCGATTTCCAGGTATCCCGAAGTTCCGGTTTGCCAAAACTTGGAGCATAGGGAAATATACTGTTGCATGGAAGATTGATTAAGGCATCGAACTCGGGCAAGTGCATGGACGTTCCATCGTCTTCAACAGCCTCGCCGATAGTGGCATTTATATTTTTCCCCTTTGCCTGGGCTGCTTGTGATAGTATTCCTAGTTTTGGGAAAAAGATATTTTTTCCTCTTTCCGAAAGCATCTTTAGAACATTCGGATTCTGTTTTTCAATGCTGTTATTTAACGAAAGTGCCTGTGCATCCATGATTCAAATAAATTTTAATGTCATTTTTTGTATGTGCGCAAATATATAAAAAACGCCGTAAAAAAAAATGACATAATTTAGGATGTAAATAGACGCACTCTTAGGTTATGTTGATATTTAAAGGTTAAAAAGGCTTAAAAATAGTTATTAACAATTTTTATAAAGAGTGTAAATTAGAAGAAAAGACAATAACCACTAATTATTATTGTGTCTTCTTGTTTTCGGCGTAAGCCCTGCCAATATCAAACGCCTTCAAATTAAGGGTTATAATGTCATCCGTTTTATTTGAAAACAATTCTTCAATTCCTTTTTTCAAAGCGTTAGATGAAATTTTAAGGAACGGGGAGGCAACGCCAAGCATTACCATATTTGATGTACGCACCGAACCGGTTTCTTCTGCCAATTGCTCGGCATCGGCAAGCATTGCGTGGGGGAGTTTACTGATTTCGTTCAAAATATCTTCAATATCCGGATAATTGTTGATGTTGATAAATGGTCGGGAATTGCTCACTAACCATCCGTTTTTTATTAAATAGGGTAAATATCGGAGCGCCTCCATCGGTTCCACACTGAGAATCATATCTGCTTTACCCATGGGGATTAAATCAGAGGA
>JAIFLU010000217.1 GCA_020048915.1 Bacteroidota bacterium
AGGACTTTAATATGAATAACCTCCGGTAAAACCGGAGGCAAACTAAACGAGAAATTTGGAACCCCGAAGTGGGTTCAATTTAAATTTAAACCGTTTCTTAATCAAATAGCTTTTTCTCCTTCGATCCTTTAAACAAGTTTCTATCTAGTGTAATTTGCAGTCCTCCTGAGAAGAAAAACCAATCATATTCATATGGAATCTTGGTATGCCCCACAGGAGTTGTAATACCAGCCTGTATTATAAAACGGATATTTTTGGGACCAATTTTAGCAATTAATGCCGGTTCAAAAAACAAATTATAGTTTCTCGAAACGGATGCATTCTGGATACTATCGCTTACATCCATCGAAATCATGGAAAAACGGGGTACTAAGCTTCCCTCAAAATATTCATTTACAAAGCCTACGGCTGGTTGAAAAAATATTTTCCTGAAACGGGCATTTGCATATGCATTAAAAATACTATAATCCGAATAGCTCTCTACCCTACCCAACCCATAGCCGGTAATAAATTCAAACCTGCCATTTTTATCAAACGTGGTATAGTAGCCAATTCCACCTTCAATAATCCGATGGCGATGAAAACTTTCGGAAGAATCAGCATGGTTATTCTGAAAACTTCCATTGGCAACTAGTGCAATGTGATCGGTAACCGCTAACGCTATTTGAGGGTCAAAACCACTTGACCCGAGGTTTAAGTTCACTTTTGCGATATCTCCTTCACTAAACATAGGCGAATTTAACGATGTGGGAATATACGCCGGTGCACAGGAATATTCCAGCAGAAGTACCAAAAACGATATAATAAAAATTGACCTGAATCGCACTATCAACCTAATTTTATTGAGACAGATATTTTTTGATATACTACTGGTTTTCAGTATTGAAACTTTTTGTACTTCCATGTTGTTTAGTTTTCACGTGAGGTTAGCATTGTCAAATATAATTATTACACTGAAATATTATGAAAATAACCTATACTTTAGAAAATAATCTTGATCCAAACGAATTCCTTGAAGTATTGATTAGCTCTGGTTTAGGGGAAAGAAGGCCAATTCAAAATTTTGCTCGAATTTCGGCTATGGTCAAAAATTCGAATTTAATAATTACTGCCCGTAAAGAGCTTAAAATGATTGGGGTGGCACGATCGATTACCGATTTTGCATATGCCACCTATCTTTCCGATCTGGCAATTTCGAAGGATTACCAAAAACAGGGGATTGGCAAAGAACTGATTCGTCTTACCAAAATTGCATCAAAACAAGCGAAGTTAATTTTACTATCCGCCCCTGCTGCTGTAGAGTTTTACCCGAGAATTGGTATGACTCAACATCCTCATTGCTTTTACCTGGATGATGTAGCAGATATTATTTAAACAATTTTAAAGAATCACTACTGTCCGGTTAATTTTTTTAAGGAATAACTGAATAGATTTCTCACTTCGTTCGAAATGACAATGAGCCATTTAGGTCTTAGGTGTGGGGTTGGTTTGCGGCGAAGCCGCAAACCAACCCCACACCACTCCCAAGCACGCGAATGCCTTGTCATCCTGAGCGGAGCGAAGGATCTAATTATTTTCTCGCGACAATAGTGTTTAGAAATTTAGAAACTGTTTAAATTTAACACAAAGAATTAAATTATGAATATTAAGAAAGATTAGAGAAGACATATAACAAAGAGCGACTAATCAATGTTATTTTTTGAGAAGGCACTGAGATCACGGAGGGGAAATCGCCAGCGATTTCTAAAACTCTGTGCCCTTCATACCTTCTCAATACCATAAATTATTTTAATAGCATTAATTTTCAAGGAATAGAATTTATTTTGAGATTAATACATGTTTCTCTGTGTTAAAAAATCATTTTGCTCCATTTTTAATCAGTCTCATAGTTTTCAAATTTCGTTTCTCTTTATTGTTAATTTTGCCTTCCTTGTAAATTTATGTTATGCGAGTAAGCCGATTATTTATTGTGATTATTTTCCTGGGAATAACTGGTAATATTACTGCCCAGAAGTCTGTCCGAGCCGTTATGGTTGATCAGGCTCCCAAAATTGATGGTTTGGTTAATGAAGAAATATGGACCAAGGCATCGCTGATAAATGAATTATATCAGCGCGAACCCAATCCGGGGTTGGCCGTATCGCAAAAAACCGAAGTTTTTATTTGTTATGATAAAACGACCTTATACATTGGAATGCATTGCTACGATAACCCCGAAAATATCACTGCCAAAGAAATGGCCCGTGATGTGAGCTTGGGAGAAGACGACAGGGTACAGGTAATTTTCGATACATTTTTCGACAAACGGAACGGTTACTGGTTTCAGATTGGTCCCCGAGGGTCAATTGGCGATGCGCTGATTAGCCAAAATGGCGCTAATATGAATAAGGATTGGGATGGTCTTTGGACAGGAAAAGCAAAGATTCACGACAAAGGTTGGGATGCTGAAATAGCTGTACCATTTAAAACATTATCGTTCAAAAAAGGGCAAACCACCTGGGGATTTAAAATAATTCGCCACATACGGCGAAACCTGGAATCGTCGTATTGGCCCGAAGCCAATTTAGATTCATACAAGTTTCAAATTTCGGATGCGGGATTATTAGAAGGCCTGGAGGATATTTCACAAGGAATTGGCCTGGATGTGAGTCCCTATGTTTTAGGCAAATGGAAAACTTCAAAAACTGCTTCCGGAAGATCGAATAAGCTAAAGGCTGATGGAGGTTTGGATGTATTCTACCAGGTAACCCCACAAATAAAAGCGGCTTTAACGGTTAACACTGATTTTGCCCAAACGGAAGTCGATAGCCGTCAAATAAACTTAACACGATTTAATCTTTTCTTTCCCGAAAAGCGTGATTTTTTTCTCGAAGGAGCCAATTACTTTAATTTTGGTTCAGATGCAAACACCGAGAATCCCTATTCGCAGCGCCTTATTCCCTTTTTCTCGCGTCGCGTTGGGTTGGATAAAAATGGTAATCCTGTTCCGATAGTTTGGGGTGGGCGCATCACCGGTCAGGCCGGAAAGTGGAACATTGGCCTGCAACATATTGCCGACGACCGCGATACCACCATCGCTAATTTCTCCATTGCCCGTATTTCGCACAATATTGGAAAACAATCGTCTGTAGGCATCATTGGCACACTGGGAAATGCTACCAGCGCTTCTCAAAATGCCGTGGTGGGTGCCGACATTCATCTAGCCACCTCTACTTTTCGTAAAAATAAAAACATCGACTTAACACTTTTTGCATTAAAATCGGCTACTGAGCACCTTTCCGGAAAAGATTTTGCCTATGGAGGCTCCGTTTATTACCCCAACGATTTCTTTAATTTCCTGGGGGGATTTCACGAAATAGGTAAAAATTTTATAGCCGGTGCTGGTTTTGTTCCCCGGTCGGGAATTCGCGAAAGCTACCTGAATGCTGGAATTGGTCCTCGGCCCAATAAATGGGGGATCATGCAAATCCAGGTATTAGGAGGTATTGATTATATAACCGATGCAGCCAATAAAATGCTGACCCGGCAAATCGACTTCACCCCTCTTCAAATCCGGTTTCGTTCCGGCGAATTGTTCCGGTATACCACCACTATGCAATACGATTTTCTCGAAAGTCCGTTTTCTATTTATTCTACCTACCAAATTCCAATAGGGAAATATAGATTCTCGAAAAATACTTTGTCACTCGAATCGGCTATGCGTCGCAACTTCTGGATTACCTCCAAATATGCTTTCGGCTCCTTTTACGATGGACACAGACGCGACCTAAACCTGGCTGTAGGATATAAAATTATGGTGCCTCTTTTCTTGGGCTTCGAATATCAGCAAAACAAGGTAGATCTTGAAAGTGGAAGCTTTACCGCCGAAATTTTCCGCAGCAATATAAATATCCTGTTCTCTCCCTCTATTACGCTATACAACTTTTTTCAGTACGACAATTTCTCCAAAAGTATGGGATGGCAATCGCGTTTTCAGTGGATTATAAAACCCGAACATGAAATTATGCTGGTTTGGAATTCGATCGCTACAAATCCGCTGGAACGGTTTGTAATTAGTGATGGAACGTTGAACGCCAAAATGAAATATGTATTGCGGTTTTGAAAAGTCGGGAAATAGAAATAGAGTTGGAAAAAACTACAGCATTATTGTTTCACCGGTATATCTCCTCCATTTTTTACCTTTAAAAATCGCTCCTTTATATTTTTCAGGATTTTCTAAGGCACTGCTGCATTCTTCGCTGCAACAACCCGAGTATTTACGTTGGCATTCAGGGCACTGAATAAACAGCATGTGGCATAAATCGTTTGCACAGTTTACATGGGTATCGCACACAGAATTGCATTGGTGACAATGCGCAATAACATCTTCGGTAATACGCTCTCCCATTCGGTTGTCAAAAACAAAGTTTTTACCAATAAACTTTGATGCGAGGTTTTGAGTTTTTATTTGTTGTGTATATTCAATAATTCCACCGTATAATTGGTTAACGTCTTCGAAACCATGGTGTTTTAAATAGGCACTTGCTTTTTCGCACCGAACGCCTCCCGTACAATAGAGTAATATTTTCTTTCCTTTTTCATTTTGTAGCAAGTTGGTAACTTGTTCTATTTCTTCGCGAAAAGTAACTGCATCCGGACAAATAGCTCCTTTAAACCTTCCCACTTCGCTCTCGTAATTATTGCGCATATCGACAACCACCGTTTCGGGATGATCCAAAAGCGTATGAAACTCCAGCGCCGAAAGATGATTGCCAACATTAGTGGTATCGAACGAATGTTCGGGTAACCCGTCGGCAACAATTTTAGCCCGCACTTTAATAATCAGTTTGTAAAACGAGTTACCATCGTCTTCTACTGCATATTTAATAGGCATTTGGCTTAATTCAGGAATAGATTCCAGTAAAGTAAGAAATTGGTTTAGGTTATGCTTTGGCACACTCATTTGGGCATTAATCCCTTCGCTTGCAACATAGATTCTTCCAAGACAATTTAGATCGTTAAAATCCCGGTATAGGGTATGACGAAAATCGGTAGGCTCCGTTATGTTAACATATCTGTAAAAGCTTAATGTAGTGCGCTCAAATTCTTCATTTTGAAGACGCTGAATAAGATCTTCTTTGTTTAATTTATTATAAAGCATTGCAAGGTTTTCACCTATAAACAGCAATGAGTTATAATTGTTGAAATACTGAAGATAGTATAGTTTTAAATTTTAGAAACACCTTAATTTTTCAGCTTCAATAGCTGCAAAGCATTCAAAATAATTAAAAATAAGGTGCTAATAATCAATTATAAAATGATCTGATAGCACTTTATGGCATCTCTAATAACTCATTTTAAACACATTTCGACTCCGCTCAATGTGACATAACGTGGTCATAATGACCTGAATCGAAGTGTGATTCCTTTAAAAAGTAATCAAAAATTCGAGTTTTTAGAGATGCACTTTATTTTTATGCGTTCAATATTTATAAATTATTTTATTTCCTGAATTTCTTCTTCTTCCTTTTCTTGTTCTTTAGGTTTTTCTTCAACAGGAGGTTTATCTTTAACAACTGGTGGAGTAACCTGCTTATTTGCCGGCTGATTGGCATTTTTATCAGGAGCCTTCTCCGTCGGAGCTTTATTATCTACCTTAGGTGGAGTTACCTCTTCTTTATTGGGCTGATCCGCTTCTTTTTCCGGAATCTCTTCTTCAGGTGTTGAAACAGGAGGCGCGGTTGGAAAATTATCTTCCGGCATATTCAGTTTTTTCAATCGATTCTGATACTGCCGTTTAAAGTTAATCCATTTTGCATCGGAAGCAACCATATAAATGTATGGCGTTTGCCCACTGGTAACATCCATTTGACGGACTTTATTCGGCAATTTCTTGATTATATCAATAAATGTGAGCGATGAAGATAACATTTGCATTACACCGCGAGTATAGCCAAAGTAGAACCAGTTTTTATCGTCTAACTTCAAATATACATCCATTATATCTCCCGTACGCTTTTTGAAAATTTCAACATATGCTTCTACCTGCCTGTTAATCTGAACGGTTCCTATACTGCCGATCCCAACTTTACCAAGATAATAATACGAATTCGATTCATCGTCCCAGGTAAGCTTCATTTGGGTAAAAGAGATTGTATGGGTTAGTTCAGGCGGATATACCTTTACAAAACCATAAAGCTTTATTTCTTCATGATATGCTTTACTTTGCTGCTCTCCTAATATTTCGTTCATACCACGAACATAGGTTTTAGTACCAAAACTCGTACCTGCTAGATCTGGGAAACTATCAATTCTATTAGCAATTAGGTTAAGGGCAATGGGATCGATCATAAAATCCATTCCCAACATTAAATCAAGTTTAGTAATATTGGGTATAATATTGTGAGTTACATTACCAACCGCAGTCAGCTTTAATTGACCAAGGTCAACTCCAAGATTCAGTTTGCCTTCACCATATTCAACACACTCTTCGCGGTGCAGACTAAGGAAGTTACCCGGACTGTTATGGTCAAGAAGTTTTTCATTTTGAGCAATGTTATAGGTACTCGAATCTTTGTCATAAATTAAATATCCATCCGCAGTCGAAATCATAATATCAGCGTAATTTCGCTTTTTAGTCAGGAATGCAGGATAAATATGAATCGAATCATTCGCAATTAACACACCCGCATATATTTTATTACGGTTAATGTTTATTGGATCATAGGAAATAGGAATCATTACGCGTTGAGGATCAATAACGCTTTCGAAAGCGAGCCATTGTGGCTGAATTTTTCCGCAATCCACTTTAATATGGGTTGCACCATCAAAATTCAGGAATTTTTCGTTCGCACTTAACAACGCTTTTCCCTGGAAGTCAAAATAGGGGCTAAGTGTAAATTTATCTGTTTCCAATACCTCTGCTTTTGCAACAGTTTGCAAAGCCGAATCAACTTTTATTTCCTTAAAATGAAGGTTTTGAACTCTTTCTGTTTCATCAATAAAATCATAATCGCCTTCACCTGCGTACTTATTTCGGCCGTATACATTTACTGCCGCCAGCTTGAATTTATGATATTTTGTTTGGTAATTCGTTACTACAGTAGCCTTGTAAAGAGTACGCATAATACCGCCTTCTTCCACCGTTACTTTTCCATCCGAAGTATAAATTATGGCATCGGCAACGCGCATTAGTTTCACCTCGCTTGCATTGATAACGTTTTTTTCGTAGTCGTATACAGCCACCGGAGAAACAAAACTTAAAGAATCCTGATTTTTATTAACAGAAATATATCTCGGTCCTTCCGGCTCTTCTTCAAATTTGTATGGAAACTTCGAGGCCAAGCTGGTTGTTTGTTCCACATGCTTTTTCTGTGCTGTCATCTCAAGCTTTTTGGCTCCCATGTCCCAGTTAAAATGATCGAGGTAGCTTACATACTTGTTTTCAGGGAATTCTACTAATGTATAATCTTCATTTGAGGTAAACTCTCCCTTTTGGGATGAAAAGTCGACATGAGAATTTACATTTCGGGCCAATACTGTAAAGCTTTCGCTCTTAAGTGAGCGCAAATTGAAGCTGGCTGTATCAGCATCAAAAGCATTCGATTTATATTTAAATTCGTTCGACACTAAAGTGGCCGTGGTAAGGTCCATGGTTCCCATTCCGGATAAACCGACAGGCTTTAATTTCAAATTACCCAGTAAACGGGTTTTGTCATTAAACATTTGAAAAGGATCCTTTTTTTGCATGATATTCATTTCATCTTTGCCAGGTACCCAATGAATTTTATTATCGTTGGAAGCTACCTGAGGGAATTCAGGCTCAGCTTTTTGTTGATCCATCTTGAACGACTGCGCAAATGTGTTCATTGAATCCGGATAGAAAACATAATCTTCGGCTTGAATAGTAGAAGTCAGATGGTTGAGTTTACCTTTAGCATGTAATCCATCGTTGCTTAACTGAATATCGGCAAACAACGTTCCCTTACCGCCATAAACAGGCATTCCATCCTTCGAAGAATTGATTTTGAACCCAAGGGAATAATCGGGTTGAAGATATAATTCCTGTTCAAGGGGGGGAAGAATCCCCGCAGATGTGAATGTTCCTTTGAACACCATCCCTTCTTTCTTAAAGTTATCCAAACTATCGAGCACAAAGGGTTTCAACTCAAAGAAAAAATTTTCTCTGGGATAAACTCCGTTCTGAATATTTGGCGAATTATAATAAACATATGAATTTTCGCGACTGGTAAATAAGGGGTATGTCGGGTTACTATATCGTCCCGATTTATTATCTGCTTTATCAATTACCAGATCGCCGGTAATATGCTCAATTACATTTTGAACATTTCGGGTAAGGGGTCGGCCAAAATTATCCAATTCTCCCGAATATAGCTTGATTTGGACAGAATCGACATTTTGAAGGTTGATTTTAAACTCATCGTACGAAAAGAAAAAATTACTGCCTAAGAAAGTGAATAATCCGGCATCGATGCGTCCATCAAACTGAAAACTCCTGTTTCTTTTTAAAACAATTTTCTCAGCGGTTGGATATATTACTACGTTTTGCGAATCGGACAAAAAGATGCGGGGAATTCCATTCATCGTAATATCGTAGTTTTCCATGTTTAACGTAGCGTTTTGTGTTGGAGCCTGCGTAGATGAATTTAAATCCACAACATCAAAATCTATTTTTCCAGTGCTGGAATCGAGGAAGTCGTATAAACGTTTTTTAAGCCTAACCTCATCTGTTTGAATATTATAAAATATAAATCCTTCCTGAGCAGCTTGCATAAGTATTTGCCTGATTTCACTAATATTTTTATTCCGATAATGGGCAAAACCCATGGCATTAAATTTATCGGTACCAAGGCTCCGGCTATATTTCCGCAATGCAACAAGAGGGTGAATATCGTCCATCCCCTGCATAGCCTCAAACTGAGCCTGGTTATAAAAATTTTGGGATTGAAACCGGGCCCTTCCTATTGTTGATGCGCGAGCCATGGTAAGATTAATGAGCGGTTGATCAATTTTCCATGAGAACATTTCAAAATCCATATCTAACTTATGATAGGTGTTTGAATACATACTTCTGGAAGAATAATCGCCTGTTCTTAAAAGGTTAATTTCTTTCTGATTTACATAATAAACAAAAGTTACATCAGCGTGAAATATCGAATCGGTTTCCAACCGAATATTTGCCTGTGTATTAATTCCATTCACCCTGTCGGGCCTAAACACAAAAAACTTCGATTTAACGGTCATCAATATTTTCCCATTATTTACAATTTTGATAATGGCATCTTCAGTTTCAGAGCCCGAACCAACTATTTTTGCCCCCCGCATGGAAAAACCGCCGTCATAATCAACACCCTCGTAAAGCTTGTTTATAATAAACCGCTTGTTGTAGGAGTCAAATTTCGGATAATCGGCTGCTTCGGGGGTGGTTATCGGAACTACTTCGTTATGAAGTTTCCCAAAAATTGGCTGGTTAAAATATTGCTTATGAGTAAAAGAAACACTATCGGCATCAAACTCCGATTTTTTCAATTCAATTCTATAATTGTTCAAAACAGCATGTACCTGATCAGCAGTATATCCTGCCCTTTCCCAAGTGACTTTACCGGTTTTCCCTTTCCATATATTATCAATGGGATTTACCATCCCTTCTGTATCAAAAATTACAATGCTATCGCGACGAGAGAAACAGGTTAAATTGCCTTTTCCAAACTTCACCCAAATACCGGCATTATCAACCTGAAAAGAAATATCTGAATCGGAATATTTCCAAACTATAGTGCTGGTTTCAAATATATTAGAATTAGCTGCTAACTGGGTTGTGAACTTCATATAATTTAAAAACGCCGTAAGACTGGCTTTTGGTGTTTTTAGAATTTGATTCACTCCAGCTATCCAATCTTTATAATTTTGAGAGATTTTTTCGCTCTTTTTAACTGCCATTAGCGAAATCATAAGCGATTTGAAATGTGGATTTCCTCTGGCTTTTTTTCCAAGTAACAAGTTCGATATCTTAATTATCTCTAATTTCTCTTCATCGCTTAAAAAACCTGCTTTCCAGGAATTTGCAAACTCATCTAAAATCAAATCATCTTCGTCCGAAATATTAGTACCATAAACAGTAAATACTTCATTGGGGTACTTTTCCAATTCTTCAGAAAAAGTAAATTTTTGAGGTTGCGCCCACAAGGCTTGTTGAAAGGATACCAATACTATTAATACGCTCAGATACTTCATAATTCGATTGCTAAAAAGATCCTTATTTGCAAAAACGAAAAATCAACCGCAGTTAAATCGATATAAACCTAAAACGAATTAAAAGCATAATAAAGTTAATAAATTCCATATTAAACTTTGGTAAAGCGGGCAGCAACCCAGGAATTTTTTTCAATATAATTCTTAAAAACAAGTCCGTTTTGTTCAGCGCTGAGTCTTACAACTTCAAGGTCGGTATGGTAAATGCCACTAATAATTAGCTGTCCCTCAGCTTTTAATGATAATGCATAATTTGGCATATCATTAATAAGAATGTTTCTGTTAATGTTGGCTAAAACGATATCAAATTGAATGTGTGGCAATAACTCTGCACCGCCATTCAAAAGCATATAATCGAGAATTTCATTCTGAGCAAAATTTTCTTTAGCATTATCAACCGCCCATTCATCAATGTCGATTGCCGTGATGGAGGAAGCTCCTAATTTATGTGCCAAAATTGCCAAAACCCCAGTTCCACAGCCCATATCTAAAACAGATTTCCCGGTAAAAGTAAGCCCGAGCATAGTTTTAATCATTAATGCGGTGGTTGAATGATGTCCCGTTCCAAAGGACATTTTAGGGTCAATTAGTATTTCGTAAGGAAAGGGGGGTAAATTCTGGTGGAATGAAGCTTTAATTAATACGGTATTATAAATAATAACAGGATTGAAATTTTTCTCCCATTCGGTATTCCAATTTTCCTGTTCAATAGTAGAAATGTCCCAGGTTATTTTTCCAAATTCGTTGGGAATTTCCTGAATAAGCTCATTTAATAACTGCTTATTAAATTTAACTTCGGGTATATACGCTTTTAGGGTAGCACCTTCATCATCGAATGTTTCGAAACCAATATCACCCAAACCAGTAATTAAATAGGCAGAAAGCAGCTCTTCCTTAGTTGACTGAAGCGAACAATTTAGTTCTATATAATTCATTGGTTGGAGTAGGTATTAGATATAGTACAATATTTTGAAATGATAAACGGCTTAGCTCAAACAATTCGAGGAGTTTTTACAAATTCAATAACCCTATTATCAAAATATTATTGTTTTATGCTATCTCGTCTCTTACAAATTGCAGAAGACGAGATTAGCAAAAATTAGTTTTAATCCCTTTAAGGAATAATTTTAAAGGAAATCCTTAGAAACCGGTAATGATTCCAAGAAATTCGCCGGCAACTAAAGCGGCGCCTCCAATAAGTCCACCATCAACATCCGGATTAGCAAAAAGTTCCTTTGCATTGGAAGCTTTACAGCTACCACCATAAAGAATAGAAGTTTCTTCGGCAACTGCTTTGCCATATTTGGCAGCAACTGTATCTCTGATGAATTTGTGAATTTCTTGTGCCTGGTCAGAAGAAGCGGTTTTTCCGGTTCCAATTGCCCAAACAGGTTCGTACGCTAAAACTACATTTTTAAATTCGTCAGCCGATAATTCAAAAACACCTTGCTCAATTTGTTTTTTAACAACATCAAAGTGTTTACCCGATTCACGTTCTTCTAATACTTCGCCAATACAAAAAATTGGCTTCAAATTATTAGCCAAAGCTTGTTTAACTTTTTTAAGCAAAATAGCATCGGTTTCGCCATAATACATTCTGCGCTCAGAGTGGCCAATAATAGCGTATTCAGCGCCAGTAGATTTAATCATCGAAGCAGATACTTCTCCGGTATATGCGCCGCTGGCCTCAGCAGCAACATTTTGAGAAGAAATACTGATTTTTGAACTAACAGCCTTTTTAACTTCAGTAATATTTACAAAGGATGGAGCTAAAATTACTTTAACATCATTGTTTTTAAGCTCAGATACCAATTTATCAATCTCTTGAGCCAGTTGAACGCCTTCCTGCAGGTTTTTATTCATTTTCCAGTTACCTGCTACTATTTTTTGTCTCATTCTCTAAAAATTTTAAGGTTCTATATAAAGGTTTAAAAGTACAAAATAATCGAATCTTTCAGGTGTGTTTAGACAAATTTTGATTCGGTCAAACAAGTCGAATTCTGGGATCGAGCATCGAATAGGCAATATCTACAATGAAATTTACAATAATAAAAATTATCGAAATAGTTAGAACACAACCTAGCACCAACGGGAGATCAAAGTTCCCCAAAGCATCAACCACTACATATCCAAGGCCCTTCCATCCAAAAATATATTCTACAAAAACAACCCCGGCCATCATAGAGGCAAACCACCCCGAAATAGCAGTAACAACAGGATTAAGGGAGTTTCGCAATGCATGTACCCAAATCACCCGCGATTCTTTAAGCCCCTTTGCTCGGGCTGTTCGAATAAAATCCATACTTAGTGTATCCAGCATCGAATTTCGGGTAAGCTGAACAATCACACCCAAAGGCCTCATTCCCAAAGTTATTAGTGGTAATATCAGGTTCTTCCATTCGTGATGTAATCCTTCTCCAAAATCGTCGATGACTACTAAATTACCCGTAATATTCAATCCGGTGTATTTTCCCAAAACATAGGCAAACAACCATCCAACCAATATTGCCGCAAAAAATGAAGGCAATGAAACCCCTATGGTCGAAAATAAAATGGTGGACCTATCGAACCATGAATTTTTATGAATAGCAGAAAAAACGCCAAGTACTATTCCAAAGATACTGGCAAAAATAATAGCTGCTAATGCCAGAATTAAAGTATTAGGCATGGTTTCGAGAATAATGCCTGATACATTCTTTCCGCTTTGATACGATCGCCTTAAGTAAGGGTATTTAAGTACGAAAACTTTATTGCCTATTGATACTATTTTTGCAGAGGGTTTATAAACAACTGAATCATAATAGAAGTAACCCAAAGGGTCGTTGGTCGAATGAAGCGAAATGGGGGACAAATCGTTGACATATTTTAAATATTGCTGTCCTTTGGGTTGATCTAGTCCCAAATCCTGCCGGATAGCTTTCAGAGAAGCTTCATCGGCCCGTTGACCGAGCATCATACGGGCAGGGTCGGCAGGTAAATAAAAAAACAAAAGAAAGACCAGGGTCACCACACCCCATAAAACAAAAAGACTATACAACAGCTTTTTAGCAATAAACAATATCACAGTCTTTCTCCTTTTTGGTTGCAATTCACCCGAATAACATATAGAATTGAAACGGATAATAAAAATAAAGCTATAAACAGAAATCCCATTTTTGAGTCTTCATTTTTTCTCAAACTGTTAATTTGTTTTGAGAGCAGATTTCCACTAAAAAAACCAGGTTCTGGAAAATCGTTATAATGCCACTGCCCTATTACTATACCTTCTTTCAACAAAACCAGGCCTGGATTCGACCGAATTATGGTCTTTAATGTTGTTTGATCTGTTGCATAAAAAGTGAAATCATACTTCACCTTCTTTTTCAGAGAAGCCGCAACATCAGCCGAAGATGAAGTTAAACTATAAAAACCAATATCGGATCGAATAGCTTCTTTGGCTATTTTCGAGGCTTTAACAAATCCTTCTACATTCGCCTTACTTATGTCGCTCGAAATTAGCAGTAACGAATAACCCGAATTGGTCAAAACTGAGTCAGTAATATCTTCTCCATCGTTTGAACTAATCGAAAAATCATGAATTGGAGGAGTATAGCCCTTTTTAATCAATATAGGCTTTGTTTCGACCCAAGTCCAGGAGGAGTCACTCCATGGATAATTTTCCTCCGTAAATTCCTTAATTACGCCGTCTTTTTTATAATAGAACAAGGTTTTATATTCATCCATAACTGCACCTTCAGGAATCGTCATCCCGGCTTTAATATCCGCGCCAACATGATAAGGCCTGAAGTCGATAATTGGCAAATGCTTATAACAATACGTAAAAACTGAGACTCCGGCAAATGCATAAGCCGCAATAAGCCCCCACTCTATCGCAGGCTTAAACATGCTATTATAGGATTTTCGTTGCCAAAAAACTACGATTGTGGGTATAATCAGAACTAAATTCTTAAAAAAAGTTTGCCAATTGGTAAGTACAATAGCATCGCCAAAACAACCACAGTCCGAAACCGGATTTGCGATTGCGCTATAAAATGTCAGCAATGTAAAAAACGACATGAATATTAATGCTGCCCAGGCGGTGATGTTAATTCTCAACCCTATAAAAAGACAAATTCCAATTAACATTTCTGCCGAAGAAACAGCTATCGAAAAAATCAACATGAGAGTTTCCCATTCTGGTAAACCAAAGGAGAGCATGTATTCCGAAAGTTTAATGGCAAATCCCTGAGGATCCACTCCCTTAACAAAACCTGAAAATATAAACAGACAACCAATTAAGATTCGGGAAAACACACGTACGATTTTCATATCGATTAATCGTTATAGGTTAAAGGATTGATTTTTCAATATACCCCTGCAATTTTGCAAATATTTCGGAAGGAGACAACATCTCAGCTTCGTTTTTACTACAATCGATTTTAACAAAAGAAGGTTGAAGCGATAAGGATAAATATACTTCACGCACTTTATTTTGAAAATCAAGGTCCTCTTCATGTATGTCACGCATCCCTTGCAGGTAATCGCGTTCCTTCCCTTCACGGACTTCCGTAAGTTTTCGCTGGGTAAACAGAAACGGAACATCGAAAAATACGTTTAAATCAGGGCGTGGGAGACCAAAATAATCGAACTCCAAATTTAATATCCAGTCTTTCAGTTTTTGTTTTTCTTCAGGGTTTTCGAGCTTAGCACACTGGTAAGCTATATTCGAAAATACATACCTGTCGAGTATTACTATATTTCCTTCGCTAAGCCAGTTTAAAATCGTTGTTTTAGCATCGTGTCTGTCCTCAGCATATATCAATGCTACAAGGTAAGGGTTTACCGTTTTATTGTCGCCAAACTCGCCCCGTAAAAACCTGGCCACTAAATCGCCAAAAAAAGAGCCTTCCATTCGGGGGAAATGCAAATATTTATAAGGCCGGTTTTGTTTGTTAAGGTACTCGGTAACCAAATTTACCTGGGTAGATTTTCCAGCACCATCGAGGCCTTCTATTACTATTAAACTCATAAAACAATCATATGAATGGAGAATCGCTACAGATTCATTAATTTTGAAACTTTATGTTTTGTATGATGGATGCCAAAGATACGCTTTTTTCAAAAAAGCGAAGCCTGAATTTACGAGGAAGGATAATTTCGATAAATATGCCGATGGTAATGGGCATTATTAACGTAACGCCCGATTCATTTTATAGCAGAAGCCGGTTTATGACCGAGCATCAGGTATTGAAGCACTGTGAAAAAATTTACTCAGACGGAGCCGATATAATTGACTTAGGAGCATATTCTTCGCGACCGGGGGCAGATGACATAAGTTTAGAGGAAGAAAAGAGGCGATTGGGGCCTATTTTAGAAAGTATTCGATTGAGATTTCCTGAGGCAATAATCTCTGTCGATACTTTTCGTTCGGAAGTTGCATCCATGGCTGTGAACGACTTTGAAGTCGATATTATTAACGACATAGCTGGAGGAGATTTAGATAACAAAATGTTTAATACCATTGCCACGCTAAAAGTTCCCTATATACTAATGCACATAAAAGGAACTCCTCAAACCATGCAGCAATACTCATTTTACAAAAATATTTCAAATGAAATAATGCAATATTTTGCTGAGAAAGTTAATATACTTCGACAAATGGGAGTAGCTGATCTAATATTAGATCCTGGATTTGGATTTGCGAAGACTATTGCCGACAACTATAACCTGCTCGCAAATCTTTCTAAGCTCCAATTATTTAATTTACCAATTTTAGTAGGTATTTCCCGAAAATCGATGATTTACAAACTGCTTGAAACAAAAGCCGAAGAAGCTTTAAACGGTACAACTGTCATTAATTCGCTGGCTTTGCTAAATGGCGCTGATATTATCAGGGTGCACGATGTTAAAGAAGCCGTTGAATGTGTTAAGTTGATTAGTGAATATAAACGGCATTTACCTTTAAATAATTAATTTTATCTACTTTTGAATAAATCATTTTAATATACATGGATTCCTTTATTGCATTGCGGTGGTTAGACGTTGCTGACATCCTTATTGTAGCATTTATTATGTATCAGTTGTATATGCTTATCAAGGGTACTGTAGCTATTAATATATTTATTGGTATTGCCTCCATCTATCTGCTCTGGCTGGTTGTAAAAGCGCTTAATATGCAATTACTGGGCTCAATTCTAGGGCAGGTTATTAGTGTTGGGGTAATAGCATTAATCATAGTTTTTCAGCAGGAAGTACGTCGGTTCCTTTTAATGCTTGGTAGCCGTTATCTTTCCCAGTCGTTGGAAAAATTACTTAATTTGAATGCTCCTGAAACACCCAATGTTAAAATAAAACAGATAGCTAGGGCTTGTTCATTCCTATCCGATCACAAAGTTGGAGCGTTAATTATAATATCACGAAAATCTTCCCTGTCTCTCTATTCCGAAACTGGTGATATATTGAATGCTGACACATCCAGCCGTTTACTCGAAAGTATTTTCAATAAGAATAGTCCGTTGCACGATGGCGCTGTAATAATTAAAGATGATAAAATCCATGCAGCGCGTTGCATTCTTCCTGTTTCAGAGAATCCTGATTTACCAGCAAACTATGGTTTAAGGCATAGGGCAGCATTAGGTGTAACAGAACATACCGATGCTATTGCAATAATTATTTCGGAAGAAACCGGTGGAATTTCAATAGCTGATTCGGGGCGAATTGATCACGAACTATCGCGCGAATCTCTTACTCAATTTCTTGAAAAAGAATTCCAGCAGCCTTTATACTTTTCTAAATAGCTAACTTTTGCGACGTCTCTTTAAGAAAGTAGCTTTATTTTCCTGACGACGAACCAAACGTTCAATATTTTTTTGATGTGTAAGCAGCAATAAAATAGAAACCGTCATCGAAAAAATTATAAGAGAAGGAATTGAAGTTTTAAATACAAACATTACCAAAATTGGAAAAGTAAACCCCGCAACCATTGAACTGAGAGATACATATTTGGTAATAACCAATGTCAAGATAAAAATTCCAAAACAAACCAAGGTTGGAAGCGGATTAATAGCCATAACAAGGCCAAACAAAGTTGCAACACCTTTACCACCTCGAAATTGAGCAAATACAGGGAAAATATGCCCAATAACTGCAGCAACTCCCAGTAACAACTGGAGATTAACAAAATCAACAGTCCTGGGAACTAAAAATGATGAAAGGTGAACTAAATTAACAGCAATAAATCCCTTCAACATATCCATTACAAATACAACCAAGCCGGGTTTAAGTCCCAATACTCTGATTGTATTAGTAGAACCAGCATTTTTACTACCATGCACCCGAACATCAACTCCATAAAATGTTTTACCAATCCAAACTGCTGAGGGTATAGAACCAAGCAAATAGGCGCCAATTACCATTAAAATATCTACTATCCAATTCATTGCAATAAAGATGTTAATATTTTGTTAATAATTTGTGCGGGTAAAATTAAGCATTAAAGTTCGAATATAACAAACATTTTAGTGCCAATTTTATTGGTATAAAAAACAACCGCCTCATATAGAGGCGGTTGAATTGATTTTTATTAAGCTTTATATAACCGTTCAATGAGCCTGTCCAGTTGACCTTTCATTTCTTTTGGTAAATGATCGCCAAAATTGGAATAATGGTCTTTAATCAAGCTAAGTTCATCACTCCAAAGATTCTTATCCACAGCAAGAAGCTCTGGCATATTCTCATCAACACCATTTAAACCGGTGGTATCAATAGCTTTTTCAGTTGGAACGAAACCAATAGAGGTTTCTTTTGCTTCAGCTGTTCCTTCTACACGCTCGAAAATCCATTTTAATACGCGAATATTGTCACCGTAACCTGGCCATAAGAATTTACCTTCAGCACTCTTGCGGAACCAGTTAACATTGAAAATCTTAGGTAATTTTGCTTTATCGGGAGCTGTTTCTCCAATTTTAACCCAATGGCCAAAATAATCGCCCATGTTATAACCACAGAAAGGCAACATGGCAAATGGATCGCGACGAACACCAGCTTTTAAACCAATGGCAGCAGCGGTAACTTCAGAACCAACAACAGAACCCATGAATACACCATGATTCCAGTCAAATGATTGGTAAACCAACGGCACTGTTCCAGGACGACGACCACCAAACAAAATGGCAGAGATCGGCACTCCTGCAGGATTTTCCCAGTCCTTGTCAATTACAGGACATTGGTTTGCTGGAGCAGTAAAACGGGCGTTTGGATGTGCTACTACTTTGCATTTCTCAGCATCGTAAACCTCATTTGTCCAGGTAATTGTTCCAGCTGGACAATCGTGACCAATTCCTTCCCACCAGATATCACCATCTGGCGTTAAACCGGTATTGGTAAAAATGGTATTTTTTGCAGCCGAAAGCATTGCATTCGGATTTGTTTCCATAGAAGTATAAGGAGCAACACCAAAGAAACCAGCTTCTGGATTGATAGCATATAACTGGCCATCTTTCCCAAATTTCATCCAGGCAATATCATCCCCAACGGTTTCAACTTTCCATCCCGGAATTGTTGGAATTAACATTGCAAGGTTGGTTTTTCCGCAAGCGCTTGGAAATGCAGCAGCAATATATTTTTTAACACCTTGAGGATTAGTAATACCCATGATAAGCATGTGTTCAGCTAACCATCCTTGTTTGCGGGCCATGTTAGAGGCAATGCGCAATGCAAAACATTTTTTGCCTAATAAAGCGTTTCCGCCATATCCGCTGCCGAACGATAAAATTTCGTTGGTATCAGGGAAGTGGGTAATATATTTCTTTTCAATAGGAGCGCATGGCCATTTTGAATCCTTTTGACCCTTTTCAAGTGGTGATCCAACCGAATGAACACAAGGCACAAACTCGCCATTTTCTCCAAGAACATCTAATACCGCTTTGCCCATACGGGTCATAATGCGCATGTTAACAACAACATAAGCTGAATCGGTAAGTTCAACACCAATGTGGGCAATATCGGAACCTAAAGGTCCCATGCTGAATGGAATAACATACATGGTGCGACCTTTCATGCAACCTTTGTACATTCCACGCATTTTTTCCTTCATTTCAACAGGATCAGCCCAGTTATTAGTAATACCGGCATCCTCTTTCTTTGCCGAGCATATAAAAGTACGATCTTCAACACGCGCTACATCACTTGGATCACTTTGGAAATAATAGCTTCCGGGACGTTTTGATTCGTTTAACTTAACA
>JAIFLU010000039.1 GCA_020048915.1 Bacteroidota bacterium
CATCAAAGGTTAGGTATTTGAGTCTTCTGTAAAGTCTTTTACCCCCTAATCCCCCAAATGGGGGACTTGAAAATTCAATGATTTTCAGATGGTTCCCTGAAGGGGTTAGGGGTAAAACAGCTGAAAATCGTTGAATTTTGACTTCCCGGAGAGGGCTCATTTTTTCATTTTGAATTTTTTATAGGATGCGAAAAAATAAAAAGGTTGCGTCGCTACAAATTGCAAATCCCAATTTTTATGCCTGCAACAAAATTATAGCCGGCCGCTTATGGATATTGGGTAAATTTTGTTTCCAGTCCTTTACTGTAAGTGTTTTTATATATTCAGTTTCCAGGCTTAAATCTGCTGCAATACAAATCCTGGTCGTTGGATTACATGCCTCTAACATATCGTTTAGCAATTGTCCGTTTCTATAAGGTGTTTCGATAAATATCTGAGTTTGATGCTCTGTTGAAGAACGTTTTTCAAAAAATCGAATCCGCGAAATCCTTTCTTTACTCTGAATGGGCAAATACCCATTAAAAGCAAAGTTCTGACCATTCATACCCGAAGCCATTAAGGCCATAATAATGGAGGAGGGCCCAATTAAAGGAATCACCTGAATCCCTTTTTGGTGAGCTATTTGAACGATGAGATTACCGGGATCGGCAACACACGGCACTCCCGCTTCCGACATTAGCCCAATGTTTTGGTCAGTAATGGCATCTAAATAATGGGCAATCGCTTGGGGCTGGGTATGTTCGTTTAATACATGGAGCGTTAATTCGGGAATGGGTATCGACAATTTTAAACTGCTTAAAAATCTGCGCGCTGTTCGTTCTTCTTCTACAATATAATGTCGGATACCTGCAATTATTTGCAACGATTCAGTATCGAGGTAATTTTGTTGTCTGCCTACTCCAAGCGGAGTGGGTATTAAATAGATTTTTCCGGCCACTGTTTTTGTTGTAAAAATAGTAAAACCAAGGTTAGAAGAAAAAAAATGGCTATTATTGTATTAGTAGTAAGCAAAACGAATGTCAAAAAATTGAAAATTACATTTCTCGGTACCGGTACTTCCCAGGGCGTTCCTGTAATAGCTTGTCCATGCGCTGTTTGTCATTCAGGCAACCCGCGTGATAAACGGCTACGGACATCCATATTGATTGAAACCAGCGAATTAACGTTAGTAATTGACTCCGGGCCAGATTTCAGGCAACAGATGCTGCGAGCCAATGTTCTAAGGCTTGATGCAATTTTATTTACGCATGAGCATAAGGACCACATTGCAGGAATGGACGACATCCGAGCCTACAATTATATTCAGCAGCAACCAATGGCAGTGTATGCCGAAGAAAGGGTTCAAAAGGCCATCCGGAACGAATTTTCGTATGTATTTGCCGAAGAAAAATATCCCGGAATTCCCCAGGTTGATTTCTTTACCTTGAAAAATAGTCCGTTTGAAATCAGGGGAATACCTGTTATTCCCATACGTGGCATGCATATGAAGCTACCGGTTTTTGGTTTTAGGTTTGGGAACTTCGCTTATATTACCGATATAAATTTTATTTCGGAGGAGGAAAAGGAAAAGATAAAAGACATTGAATATTTGGTGATTAATGGTTTACGAAAAGAAAAGCACATTTCGCACTACTCATTAGGCGAAGCTATTTCGTTGATAGAAGAAGTGAAAGCAAAAAATGGTTTTATCACGCATATCAGTCATCAGATGGGATTGCATGATGATGTGCAAAAACAATTGCCTTCCAATATTCAATTGGCTTATGATGGATTAGTATTGGAAATTGATTAAAGCTGAAAGAATTATTTAGTTCTTTTTCCCTTCAACCTGTTGTAAGGATTTTGCCTTTTCAAAGCAATAGTTTGCTTTCCCCTGTTGCTTCAAATAAGTATATGTCAGTCCCAAATTATTCCACACATTCGCATCGGTGCTGTCAATTTTGACAACTTGTTCCATAATATCAGCCGATTTTCGAAAATTCTGCTGCATGGCAAAGGCAACACCCAGGTCTTTCAATGCTTCTTTTCCGGTAGGATTTATTTCCAGTGCTTTTTCCAGGTATTGAGTTGCCAGGGGTAAATTAGACAATTCTTTTCCCCAGATATTACCCAGTTGATATAAAATTGCGTATGATTTAGGTTCATATTTCAACACATTCTCCAATAGCTTTACTTTTTTAGCTGGCACTTTTTCTTTGTATGCAATGAATTCCAGATTATGAATCGCTTTCTCATTTTGAGGGGAAAATTCTAAAATCTCTTCGTAACAGCTTACTGAGAGATCGGTGGAATCAGGAAAAATGAGATAGGCATTCCCTAACAGCAACCAGGCATCGATATAGGTTGGATGAATTGCAACGGCTTTATTCAGGTAACCGATAGCAAGTTTCAGATTCAAGTCTTTTACCTGCTGGTCGGGGTTATCCTTAAAAGTATCCAATAGAATTCCTCCAGCTGCACAGTTCCCCTTTGCACTATTTACTGAGGTTTTAACATCGGTTGTGAATAATGTGAAATCATTTTTCCAAACAACATTCCGGCTAATGGTTTTGACGCCAAAACCAAGAATCAGAGTAGTTATTAACGAAATTGTCAGTATTCTGTAATATTTAATTTTGGAGTGAATACCGTTGTAAATAAAATATCCTGCAATAATGCAAAAACCAAGCGATGGAATATATATAAACCGTTCGCTCATAAAGGTGCCTATTGGGAATAATATATTGGTTACTGGAATCAAAGGCAATAAGAAAACTGCTATGGCAAAAAAATAAATTGGGTATTTTTTCAATGTAACTAATCCCAAAATGACCAGAAACGAATAAGCAATTACTGATAATACTGAAAAAATATTGCTCCAATTGGTAAGTTGAATGTGGTAAGGATAGTAATCGTAGGTTAAAGGATGAGGAAAAACGAGTAATTGAAGGTATTTCCCTAAGGTATACGAAATGGTTGCAAAACGCTGTTCCGAATCTGCATTCAGAAAGGAGTTGTTCATTAATTCAGTCACATTTGTCAATACCACCTTTCCTAATACTTCCTGACGTATTACCAAAAATAGTATGGAAGGAATTAACAGAATGCCAGTTATTTTGAGTGTTTGTCTCATGGACTTATTTTTAAATAGCAATAAGGCAAACGGTATTAGAATGAAAAATACAAGCGCATGTTCTTTAGACAATAAGGCAAGGAACAAAAATACCGCACTATAAATCAAATGTTTAAAATTCGCATTATTTGCATATTTAAGTACTTGCCAAAAAGCCAGTAGCCCAAATAGTAAAGCGAATATTTCGTCACGACCTTTGATATTTGCTACCACTTCGGTATGGACAGGATGCAACATATACAATGCAGCAATTATAAAGGGAAATTGCAGATACCATTTTTCTTCATTTCCAGCTTTGAAGAGCATTGATAATACCAGAAAAACCAAAAAACCGGTTAACCCATATAGGAGGATATTTACAAAATGACTGATTGAGGGATTTGCTCCAAAAAACTGGTACTCCATTGCAAAAGAGGCAATGGATAAAGGCCTGTATCTTCCTCCGGAAACCAATTGCTTGTCTTTTCCAAAGAAACCTGTAAACGATTCGTTGGCAAAGATTTCTCCAATGCCAGATAATCCCAGCTTGGTAAAAGAATTTTCAGTGATAACAATTGCATCATCCAGGCAATAACTGTTAAACAGCGTATTTCCATATAGAAAAAAGGAAATGCCAATAAATGTTAAAAAAACAACCAGTGAATTTGAATTTACTTCCTTAAGAATTGTTTTCTCCGATATTTTCCTGGACATAAATAAAAAGCAGATTGAATGATACGGGTGCTAATTTACTTGATAAAAGACTATTTACAATGGGTTGTAAGCGTATTAATAAGCTACAGGTGAGATTTATTTATTCGGAAATCTATTGAGAAAGATGATATCAATGATTGGTGACTTTTGAAAGGTACTTACTTATTAAAGCCAACAATAGTTCACGTTTTGTTGGTTTGCTAATATAGTCGTTACACCCGGCATCTATTGCTTTTTGTTTTTCGAGTGAAGAAGCATAGGCAGTTTGGGCAATAATTTTCAAGTTAGGTTTATGCTGTCTAATTTGGCGTGTGGCATCATAGCCATCCATATCGGGTAAACGAATATCCATTAAAACTAGATCTACAGGTTGCAATAAAGATATTTCAACAGCATCTTTACCAGTATCGGCAAATACAATGTTCAACCCAATTTCAGATAGTATTTCCTTTAAATATTCGGCATTGTAAATATCATCTTCAACAACAAGTACCAGTTTATTAGGAAAATGATAATCTGAAAGTTCTTCATATACAAAATTCTCATTGCCTGCTGTTTGCATTTTCTTAAATGGGAAGGTAAAAATAAAGGTACTTCCCACTCCTGGTTCAGATTTTAGTACTATTTCCCCTCCCAACAAACCTACTAACCCCTTTACGATAGAAAGTCCCAATCCAGTGCCACTTATAGCCTTGTTCTGTTCCTGGTTTAATTGAGCAAACCGCTCAAATACCAAGCTTTGCTTGTCAATTGGTATCCCAATTCCCGTGTCGGAGACATAAAAAATGAGGTTTTGATTATAATCTAATTTACAACCTCCTTCTATTTTTCCTTCATTGGTAAATTTAAAAGCATTTCCAATAAGGTTTATGAGAATTTGTTTCAGTTTAATTTTATCAGTAATAATGATGGTATCCGAAAAATCTCCCTGAACTTGTAAACTGAATTTAATATTTTGTTTACCAATTCGTTTTTGATGTTCCTTAAAAAAAGAAGATAACTCAGCAAACAATCCGGATATGTCACATTCTTCGCTGTTAACCTGCAACTGACCCGATTCAATTTTAGCAATATCGAGAATATCATTAATTATATCTAATAAATCGTTACAGCGTTGGGTTATAATTCCTGAGAACTTTTCAATTTTCGGCTTGTTATTATATTGATCGGCTAATAGGCCAGAGAATCCCATAATAGCATTCATCGGGGTTCGTATTTCGTGGCTCATGTTTTGCAAAAAGGCTGTTTTTAAACGGTCGCTTTCTTCAGCTTTTTCTTTAGCTTTTAATAATTCCAGCTGTGTATTTTTAATTTCATCAATATCTTTCAAAAATCCCAGGTATTGATTTTCTGAAATTTTCACGGCACTTAATAAAGCGTTTAATGTTGAGCCGTCCTTTCGCACCAAAACAAGTTCACTATTTGTAACCGAATTGTAATTTAGCATTTCAACTGCCTGATACGCCTTCCCTTTTTCTTCTTTCAACCGAAGCTGAGAAACATGCATTTTTAATAATTCATCGTGCGAATACCCCAATAAATCGCATGCGGCTTTGTTTACATTGGTATAATAACCCTGGGAGTTGATGATAAAAATTCCGTCGGGGGCACTTTCTATATAGTTGCGAAATTTTTCTTCGCTTTTATGCAATTCTTCTTCCGTTTGCCTGCGTTCTAATTCCCCGGCAACTCGGACCGAAACAAGCTTGAGTATTGTTTCGGCCAATTTAGGATTCTTAATAGGCTTTCGGCCAATAACGGCAATTAATCCAATAGGTTGACCTGTAGAACTCCAAAGTGTAGATCCCAGGTAACTTTCGGCAACCATCTCCTGCAACACTATATCCTTAGGAAAAATATTTCGCACCTCATGAGGAAAGCAACAAATTGTTTTTCCTACAACATCGCCACAAGGGGTTTCCTTTAAGGTATATTCAACATTATCTTCAAATTTTCCGTCGAAGTATACAGCTAATGTTTGGGCGGTAAGTAAATCACCATGTAAAATGTCAATGCATACATAATCCATTGCCATACTCTCAGCAAGATAACGTGCGATGGATTCGAAGAAGTTTTCTTTCGTTTCTATATTAACGGAATTTAATAAAAACAAAAGAGTGTTCTCTGTTTGTTTCCGTTCGGTAATATCGCGTACAATTCCCTGCATCCGGCCATCACCCAAAACTTTGCCATTTATTTCGGCCCAAAATTCCGATCCATCCTTGCGAAGCATAAGACGTTCTGTAATAATATTCTCGCCCCTTTTTAATTCTGCATATTGTATTGGCATTTTTTCAACATCTTTCCGGGTGATTAAATCCGGAATACTTTTTCCGAGTATTTCATCGCGCGTATAACCAAAAAGACCGCATCCCCAGGTGTTTACTTCAATAAAATGTCCTTCTTTATCCCCAATAAAAATTCCATCCGAAGCCTGTTCAAAAAGCAACCGATAATTCTTTTCGCTTTCCTGAAGTTCCTTTGTACGCTCATCAACTTCTTTTTTCAAAAGCTGGTAAAACTGCCCATTTCTTAATTCAAGCGCCAACACACCTGCCAGCGATTCCATCGAGTCAATTACTGCAGAAATATTATTCGTATCAAAAATATCAATCATCAAAATTAGCCCATTGCGTTTTGAAGCATATTCGAGAGGCACTATTATTGAGGTGTGCCCGCCAAAATTAAGGAGCAATTTTTCTAATTCACCCTTCTCGTTACTATGACTAACGATGGTCGGAACATGGTATGTATGGCTCAGTTCGGCAATCTGTTTCATAGAATTCAAATTGAGACTATTGCGTTTTCGCTCCGGGCAAATGCCTATAAGTAAATGGTCTTCTAAATCAAGTTCCTCGGTATGACTTAATAAAAGAACCAGCTTAGCTCCAACCAGTTCGCGCAACTGAGTAGTAATGTATTTTCCCAATTCATAAGGTTTCTCGGATAAACTGAGTATATTTTTCAGCATATCGAAAATCATGAAATTTGTTGCAGCGTCTACTTTCATATTTATAACAGGTTTAAACCTTCTGCAATAGCGTTTTTCAAATGTACTAAATCGATATCAATTGTTTCAACAGGAATTGAAAAATAGCAGGAGATAGCTTCGAGCGTTTCGAATGGCACCGGATAAGTTCCTGTATTTATATAAATAATTTTCGTATGCATTTCGTTCATAAATTGTGATGCCAGTTTTGATTCTGAAAAACCTAGCAATTCCTTAAAAATATGTTCCCATTTCAACGTCCATTCGGGAAGTAAAAAAAAAAAGCCCCTTCCAGCCTTAGTTTTTTATAAACTTCACTACCCAGAAAAATTTCACAACAGTTTAGTCCGTTTACCCGGTGGATAAGGCCGGCATTCTGTTGCTCTGTCATTCGGGAATGACAGGTACCATAACAAAGCAAACAATTGGGTGTTACCAACTTTGCCAAAACCATATCTAGTTGCTGAGGAACCATATGCATATCGGAATCGACAAATGTAAATGACCCTGATAACTCGCCATTTTCAACAAGGCACTCTATCTCCTTTTTGAAAATGCTACAGGCAATTACTGATTTTTTTCTTTTTTCTGACATTTAGTCAAATATTGATAAAAATTGAAATACAATTGAAATACAATTGAAATACTTAAAAAAACTGCTATATTCTAAAACTCATTTTTTATTATCAATTTATTTTTCAGCTTATAACGGGCTTCTCTTTTATTTCTATATTTTCTAGTTCATCTTCCGGATTGATATATTTCTTAATTCAATTTTTGTATTTCTTTATTGTTTCTGCTATTATTTTTATATTCTCAAGTGGTGTATCGTAGGGAATGTCGGCATTTGAAGTTGTCATAATATATTTACTGTCGTCTTTACGGTTTTCGAGAAGTTTCAGTACCCAGCTTTGTATGGTTTGCGGATTTGCTTTAAGTAACAATGGACCATTAATATTGCCCATTATGGCCAGATCGTTACCTATTACAGCCCTTGCTTCATTAAAACTATCGCGCGGATCAAGCACAAAACCAATTACGTTTGGCAAATTATGCAATAATTCCAGGAAAGGTAAAATCCGCGCACCTCCATGATGAAAGACAATGGGGCCGTTAATTTTTGTATACTGTCTTCGCAATGCAGGAACCAAAATATCTTTTGCTATTTTATATGTAATTATAGTTGGGTTCGAAAAACTTGCAGGAGTATAAATACATGAAGCACCTAACGATAACATTGAATTGGCGAATTTCACAAAATAAGCTGAAGTCAGCTCAATCAACTGAAGCGCCTCCTTCGGATGAAAGAGCAATGTATCAATCCAGTTTTCTATGCCCATTATCAGGGCAGGAAGCTCAGTTGGAGAGCTTACTATAGCCGCGACGGGAATCTGATCTTTATACTGTTCCAACAACAAACGGGCGCTTTCCTGCATATAGACCAAGCTGGGATGGTTTTCAATATCAGGAACTGTCAAATTATATATGTCTGCAAAGCTTCCTATAGCTGGTATTCTTAGATTTGGAGGATTTTTTTCAAAATAGGTTGTTTTGCTTCCAAATGCTTCAGCTTCCATAACCAATGCAAAGGGTGTAAAAAGAATATCGGGCTCTATGCTGTCTACCACGGCTATTTGCCCCTGCAGATACTTTTGAGGGCTGGTATAATATTCATTTAACGGGCAGGAAATTAACCTTGCGCCATACAATGGAGTAAGCGGAGCAAATGGAACCCTGTCAGTTGGTTTACCTTGTAAACGGCAGAAGATTCTTTCGATTGGTAACATATCAAGCCGGGGTTATTGATTTCAATAACTCTGAAAAAAGCTGTGGTGCTTGCGTTGCACTGGCAACCGTTCCATTCCCCCCCACTTCGTGAACAAGTTCAGGGCGAACTTTGAAAATAGCTCCTCCTACTGCCAGCTTTATTTTATTTTGTAAATTACGGTCGTTAATCTCCTGCCTGACTTTTTTTATATTCAAAGCTGAAGTGTACATCATCGCAGAAACACCTATTATCGGAGCATTTAACTCTATAGCTTTATCTACAATGTCAGTGGCTATTACATCGTTACCCATGTCGTAAACCTTCCACCCTGAAGCTTGTAGAAAAGTGCTGACCATTTTGCGACCAAGGGAATGAAAATCATCTTCAATATTTGCCAAAACAACCGTAGTGCTAATTTCAGTCCTTTTTGACTGCCACTCTTTGGTTTCGAGCGCTCTTAGCAATACATCTTCCGTAATTTTTGCAGCAACATACCCCTGCGCCAAGGAAAGCTTTTCCTGCGACCATAATTCACCTATTTCAATAAGCACGGGTTCCAGAACCTGATTAATTGCAGCAACGTATCCAATATCTCCGGCAATTTCTGTTATGAATTCCACAGATTCTGTTCTGCTTGCTTCAATTATTTTAGCAATAAGTATACTTTGGTGGTTATTAATTTCGAAATCATTCATAATATACATTGTTTCTTAACAAGATGGTAATTTGCCAGTATGTAATAATTTTTAAAAAGTGGTTAACTTTTTATTAAGGTAGGAAAACAGGCCTAAAAATCAAAATAAATAGTATTATTATTCCAGCCCCTTCAATGAAAAGCGAAATGTGCTCCCTTTCCCTTCTTCACTTTCTACTATAATTTCACCTCCATGCATTTCGATGAATTCTTTACAAATAATTAAACCTAAACCTGTTCCTTGTTCATTCATAGTACCTGGAGTTGTAAAATTCTCATCAATACGAAATAACTTTTCAATGGATGATTTCGATATTCCAATTCCAGTATCGTGAACCGAAATAATTACTTCGTTTTCGTTCTTCTCAGAAGCAATGGTTATATTACCATTGGGAAGTGTGAATTTAATGGCATTGGAAATCAGGTTCCGCATTATAGTTTTCAACATATCCCTATCAGCAAAAACCGATATCCCTTCTGCGACTAGATGGTTAACTGTAATGTTTTTACTATCTGCTATTATTTTTATGTCCCCCATTATATCGTTACAGATATCTCTAAATCTAATTTTTTGAGGTTCAAAAGGGATTTTACCAGATTGCGATCGTGCCCATAATAATAAATCTTCTAACAAACTATAAAAACTCTGTGCCGATTTATTAATAATGGATATTTGCTTTTCAATTTTATCGATGTCATAATTGCGAATGTTTAGGGATAATAATTGCAGAAAACCTAAGATTGAATTAAAAGGACTTTTTAAATCGTGGGCAAGAATAGACATAAACCGATCTTTATCGGCATTTGCAATAATGAGTTCCTTGTTTTTAAGTTTTAATTGTTCTTCGGAGAATTTTTTTTCGGTAATATCGCGTGCAGTGGCTATCAAGACATTTTTTTCAAAATATTTACCCCTGTTTACTATCACTTCTTTCGGAAACACTTCTCCATTTTTACGGATGGCCCAAAAATCAAAATGTGCAGATTCTCCGGTTTCTGCAACCTTTTTTAACATCTGCTGAATTTCTCCAATATTATTTCGATCGGAGGCTGCAACATCGGCAGGGTTCTTTCCTATAAGTTCCTGGCTAGTTAGCATGTACATTTTTTCAGCCCCTTTATTAACATCGATAAATGTTCCCGCTTCGTCCATTACATAAATAGCCTCAGAAACCGAATTAAAAATATCGAAATAGCTTTCTTTTGCAAGTTGAAGTGCCCGATCGGATTGCTTTCGTTCGGTAATATCTCTTATTGTACCTAAACCAACTTCTTTTCCATTTAGTTTTACAATTTTCCCATTAATCTCAACATCTACCAAATGACCATCCTTATGATAAATTTGGGTAACAAAATTGGAAACTTCTTTATGCGGAAAAACATTTTTCAACGCTGAAAAATACGATGGCAATTGATTTCTAGGAACAAACTGAGTAAACGATTTTCCAACTTGTTCCTCAGCTTTATAACCTAAGACAATTTCGACACTTTTATTAAAAAAAAGTTGTTTACCCAGTTTATCAATTATGAAAATGACATCTAAAGTTGATTGCGTTATCACTTTGTATTTCTCTTCACTTTCTCTTAAAGCCTCCTCTGCCCTTTTACGTCTTAAGGAAACTGCTGCCAGAAAAGCAAAATTCTCCAGCATGTCTTTTGGAGGATCTGGCTGATGTTTGCCCATTGCAAGCAGAGTAGAACCAAATAGTTTGCCTTCGATAAGAAATGCAACCCCAATAAACCTATCGGCCCTAATAATTTTTTGGATTAAAGCACCAATATGGATCGAAACAGCTCCAAAAGAGGATTCTGTCAAGGAACCATAAATGCCGATAATATTCTTTGTAATTTTCTTATACACTTCATCGTTAACAGGAGAACTAATTTTACTCACCTGTTTGCCTAACAGATTGAATACTTTTTGAAGTATTTCTTGTTCCAGCTCAATATGCTTCGGACTAAGTGTTTTATTTTCATTATTATATGCCGAATACACAACCCCTGTGGCACCTGTAAAATCTTTTATCTTTTTTGATATAAAAACTTCGAGATTGTCTTCTGACGACAATTTTGCAAGTTCAATGGAAAATTGGTTAAGTTTTGAAAACGATTCATTTTGCAAGGCTAAAGCCTTTTCGGCCAGTTTTTGATTGGTAATATCTCTAAAAACGCCATAAGCCCCAAGATATATACCATTTTCGTCGAATTTGGGTGTTGCACTAACCTGAAGGTATTTACTATTTCCCTTTTTTGTAATTATTTGGATATCATATGTGTTCGTAATTTTATTTTTTCTGTTCTGCGATTGAAAAATTATTTTTTCCTTCTCTGCCGGAATTAAGAAATCGAATAAACAAGTCCCTGTAAGCAGGCCTGTTTCGGTTTCAAATATTCTATCGGCAGCCAGGTTAGCAAATTCAAAAATTTCATTTTGGTTCACAAAGCTTATTCCTTCAACCTGAGATTGGATAATTGTATTAAACCTCTTTTCATTTTCTTCGGTATTCTCTTTTGCCTTAATAAGCTCTTCTTCGAACTGTTTACGCTCGGTAATATCAACAATTACCCCTAAATATTCTTTATGGGCATTGTTTTCGAGTAAAACCGACCTGTCCTGAAACCAGTGGTATTGATTATCTTTGCATAACCATCGGTATTCCAGGGTTGTTTCTTTGTTTAATGGCAAATTCACAAATGCATCCAGTACACATTTCTGATCATCCGGATGAAGTCGTTTTCGCCAGAAATCGTTTTCGGAAAGGTATTCGCTCACCTCAAATCCTGTAATTTTTTTAACATCACCGCTTATCCAGGTAGTATCGCAATCGGGGTTTACCGGTGATGAATAAATTGCAACCGGCAACGATTCAAGGATAAACCGCTGCCGCTCTTCAAGTTTATTTAATGATTCTTCTGCTTGCTTGCCTTTGGTTATATCTGAATTATATAAATCATATAAGGAATTGTATTTCTTTTGCAATTCCTGCAATTCTATTAAGAGTTCTTCTTTCGTTTTATCGTGGTAATTCATTTAAGTTTTTTGTTGATAAACTGACTCGTTTCCCAATAACACCAGTATATTTACTAACTAATCTACCATTGGTTCAAACATTTAAAAAATGTTTCCCAATCATTTCCATAAGTAATTCCCGCTTGGTGGGCTTACTAATGTAATCGCTACACCCAAGGTTAATAGCCCTCTGTTTCTCATCATGTGAGGCATAGGCTGTTTGGGCAATGATTTTTAGACCGGGTAATTGCTGCTTTATTTGTCGTGTAGCTTCATACCCATCCATATCAGGAAGTCGAATGTCCATTAATATCAAATCGGGTTTTTGTGATAATGCAATTTGAACAGCCTCTTTGCCATTTGTGGCATAAAGGATATTTATGCCAAATTGGGTAAGAATTTCCTTTAGATATTCAGTATTATAAAAGTCATCCTCCACTATCAGAACCGTTTTACCTGAAAAATTATATTCCGATTGTTCTTGTTTTACAAAAGACTCGTGAAGAGAAGGATGTAGCTTTCGATATTGAAAGGTAAACGAGAACGTAGTGCCTTTGCCAGGCTCTGAATCTATCGAAATTTCTCCACCTAACAGCTCCACTAGCCCTTTTACAATTGATAAACCTAAACCAGTTCCACCAAAAGCTTTGTTTGAATTATGGTATAG
Organism: Bacteroidota bacterium; assembly: GCA_020048915.1. Lineage (GTDB taxonomy): Bacteria > Bacteroidota > Bacteroidia > Bacteroidales > JAAUTT01 > JAAUTT01. The sequence continues at coordinate 12,934 of JAIFLU010000039.1, forward strand.
TTGAGTAAAACGCTCAAATATTACTTTATGTTTTTCGACAGGTATGCCAATACCCGTATCGGAGACATAAAATATCAGGTTGTCGTTTTCAAATTTGCAGCCTCCTTCAATATTACCTTCATTTGTAAATTTAAAAGCATTACCAATCAGGTTAATGAATATTTGTTTCAATTTAACTTTATCGGTTAAAATCAAATTATCCCTTAAGTCTAAATTGCTTTTCAATAAAAAATTTATATGTTGTTTCCCAATACGTTTTTGGTGCTCTTCAAAGAACAAGGTAAGTTCCTCGAATAGCTCATTGAGGTTGCATTTCTCAACATTTACGGGTAATTGTCCCGATTCAATTTTGGCAATGTCGAGAATATCATTTATAATTTCGAGTAAATCGTTACACCGCTGGCTAATTATTTCTGAGAATTTTTCGAGTTTTGTTTTATTACCATAATTTTCCATTAATAAGCTGGAGAATCCCATAATTGCATTCATCGGAGTGCGAATTTCATGGCTCAGGTTTTGAAGAAACGCTGTCTTGAGGCGATCACTTTCTTCGGCACGTTCTTTGGCCGACAGCAGTTCGTCGTTTATTTGACTCATTTCTTCGTTCAATTGAATGAGTTCTTCGTTTAGCTGTAAGTATTCTTCGTTTTGAATTTCAATTTCTTCCCGTTGCTCTTTAAGAAGCATTTCTGTGTTTTTACGGTGAGAAATGTCTTGAATAGTTCCAACCATGAAGATAGGGTTTCCATTATCATCATATTCTAAAACTCCCAATCCATGTACCCAAATTTCCTTTTTATCGTTTTGCCGTAATACTTTATATTCAAAATCGAACTTCGTTTTATTTCCAATTACTTCGTTAATAAGATAGTTGTTCATTATTTCCTGCCAATCGGGATGAATAAGTTCCATCCAACCACTAATTGTTTTTAAATAATTGGTATCAATACCAAAAATTGAATCCAGAATTTCAGAACTCGTCCAATTACCCGTTTTTATATTGAACCTGTAGTTCCCTAATCCTGCAATTTTTTGAGATTCTTTTAATATCCTTTCGCTTTCCCTTAGAGCTTCTTCTGCCCTTTTGCGATCAGTTAAATCTATCCCTATTCCCATAAGATACTCCTGATTGGGGGTAGAAAATCGAACTCCTGTCATTAGAAACGGAACGTAGTATCCATCTTTGTGCATCAAAGGCGACTCCAGGATGTTCATCCCTTTTTCCATTACCAGATCAACAGCCTTCTGAACAATTTCTTTTGCCCCGGGAATGTGCCAATCCATAATATGCCGGTTTTTTATTTCATCACTTTCAAAGCCTAAGAGTGTTTCGTGGTTTTTGTTCCAGAGCACCAAATTTAGTTGAGGATAAGTGTATAGGTAAAAAATTCCGGGAAGGCTTTCCAATATTTTTTGCTTTAATTGCTGTTCTAATTGAATTAAGTCTTCTGCATTTTTTCGTTCTGTAATTTCATGGTAACTCAGCAGAATTCCTTTTACTGTCGGATCGTGCAAAAGATTAACAGCGGTATATTCCATCCATTTATAACTGCCATCCTTACATAAATAGCGGCTTTCTCCAGATTTGGGATTATTCGGTAAAGTTGTCAATAAACTGAATATTTGCTGAGTCTTCTCCAAATCATCCGGGTGAATGTTATTCCAGGTTAACTTACCAACCAGATCTTCAGGTTTCCAGCCAAACCATTTTTCTATATTCGGACTCTTATACCTGTTAATTCCATCCTTGTCGATTATTGCAATAACATCAACAATATTTGAAATCATAGCGTTCTGCCTAATCATGGTTTCATGCAGTTTTGCTTCTGCCTGAACCTGTTCGGTAATATCATCGAAAACACCTAGAACACCATAAACATTATTATTGAGATCCCTCAAAGGAATTTTGGTAGTGTCTATAAAAAGTCTTGTGCCATCAGCAGTTTGCAATGGTTCTATTATATTTACTTTCGGAATGTTATTATCCATTACCTGTTTATCGTCGGCCCGGTATGCTTCTGCCTCATCTTTTGGCCAAGGCAGGTCAAAATCGCTTTTGCCAATAACTTCGCTGGGGCTAAGGGCAATTTGATTCGAAAAAACCTTATTACAACCTAAGTATACTGAATTCCTATCCTTCCAAAAAACACTCTGAGGAATGCTATCCAGTATTTGGCGAATCAAGGAACTGTTTTCAGTTAATTTATCTTCTACCTTTTTACGTTCTGTAATATCTCTAACTAAACCGGTTAATCGTTTTGTTTGTTGGTTAATCGTAGGAGTAATTTCTAAAATTTTATTCTTGTATACTACCTGAAACGCCCTGTTATCTTTCCCTTGGATTAATCGTTTCAGAATTGGAGAAATATCTTTCAGGTGTTTGGAAGACAATAATTCTTCTGCCAGATTTAGAATGTTTTTCCCTACAATATCCCCTTCTGGAACTTCCAGGATTTTTTCCAATGATTTGTTCATTGAAATTACCTGACCTGAAAGTGTAGTATGTATGATTCCATCAGAAACTGTTTGAAAAATATCGGCATAATTCCCTTCGCTTTCCTGTAATAATTTAGTTGCTTTTTCACGCTCGGCAATTTCCATTTTTAATTGAATATTGTTGAAAGCTTTTTCAGAAAGTTGGTTAGCAAATGCAAAGAGCATTTTCGAGACTTTGCTAAATTGCTCAACCGACATGACAGGGACTTCATACATTGCTTCCCTAAAAAGATTCTTGTCAGCACCTATTTCGTCGGCGTATTTTAATAAATTCTGTTCATCTAGTTCCTTATTTCTAACCTGCCCAATTAACCAATTTGCAATGTGTTTTCCTCCTATTGTTATGCTAGCACCTGCATCCCATAAGCCTCCGCTTAAACAAGGCTGAATTACTGAGCCACCTGTATTATGACGACCAAGTATGGCATCTGATTTAAAACAGTTTGCGCAGCCTTTTTCGGTTTTGCGAATAATATCATTGCATAGTCGGGTAAAGTTGCTGGGTTTTGTAATGGGTATTCCATCGGGATGAGTAATAATAGATGCCACTCCAGTAGCATCTGAAAACAAGTTTTGCAGTGTTTGTATTTCATCAAGGGAGAAAATGTCGCTAAACTGAATTTTATTTAAATCACCCATTTCTATCATCCTGTCACCAGTATTAGTTTTCATCTTCCTTATTTTTATAGTTTACCATCAACAATTATTTTAAAGGCAAGATTATTGGGATTGTTTGAAAAATCTGATGCATAAATACACTCCAAAACAACTATTAATTTACTATTTTTCTTTGATTTTAGCACCATTTAGATGGGTTAATTAAAATAAAAGGCCATTTTGCGTCTTAAATTTTGGTCGGAAAAATCATTGAATGCCTCTCATCTTATTTTTAAAAAACAATAGAATTAATGCTTAAATTGAATTCGCTTTACCCAAATAAGCTATTGAGATGAATAAAAACAGGTTCATGCATGTATGTTTATTTTTGCATGACAATTCGAATACGAAATATTTTGAAGTTATCAGCAAACTCATTAAAACATTTTTAAGTTCCTTACCAATTAACAGAAGCATTTCTCAGGTTTTGCAGGTATGCTGAAATAATGGTTATACCCTGCTTAAAAAGCATTTTGACTTTTAGCCAATTTGGAACAAACTGCATCTGGATAATATCCTCAATTTCAGAAGTTTTTCTCAAATAGGGGTAAGTTTGATAACAGGATGCAGCTTACATAATTTATAAACTGGTATCTATGGGTTTTTGTTCGTTAATTCGATTTCAAAATGCGGAATTTAAAAATTAGAATTACTTTATTAGGAAAATAGTAATTTGCAAGTTAATCTGATCAACGTATTTTTTATTTATGAGGCAACGTAAACGAAAATACACTTCCTTTTCCCAGTTCGGATTTAAGAAATATTTCGCCTCCTAATAAGGCTACCAATCCTTTTACAATGGGTAATCCCAGGCCAGTTCCACCTATTGCCTTATTAGATTCCTGATTAATCTGTGAAAATCTTTCGAACACAAACTGTTGTTTATCAGCAGGAATTCCAATTCCTGTGTCGGAAACATAAAATATCAGGTTGTTATTTTTATCGAACTTGCATCCACCTTCAATAGTTCCGGTTTGTGTAAATTTAAAAGCATTGCCAATTAGGTTAATAAAAATTTGTTTTAATTTAACCTTATCGGATATGATAAATGTTGCTGAGGGGTGGCAATTAGCTGTCAAATTAAATTTAATTTCCTGCTTGCCCATACGGTTTTGTTGTTCACGAAAAAATAATGTGAGCTCTGAAAACAATTCATTCAGCTCAAATTCTTCAACATTAATGGATAATTGCCCCGATTCAATTTTAGCAATATCGAGAATATCGTTAATAATATCCAGCAAATCACCGGACCGTTGATTTATTATACCTGTATATTTTTCGAGCTTTTGCTTGTCGTTAAAATTCTTTGACAATAGTCTGGAGAATCCCATAATTGCATTCATGGGTGTTCGTATTTCATGGCTCATATTTTGAAGAAACGCTGTTTTCAGGCGGTCGCTTTCTTCGGCGCGTTCTTTGGCTTTTATCAGTTCTAATTCTGCAATTTTACGATGTGTTATCTTGCTGCCAAAACATGATCCTCCAATAACTTCCCCTTTTCTAATAATTGGATTAAAGGAAACCTGAATATAGATTATTTCGTTCCTGATATCTATAGCATCCTCAACAGTAAATTGTTCATTGTTAAGCACCCTTTCATACCGGTGTCTCCATAAGGGCATTATTTGTTCGGGCAATGCTTCGAGTAAATTGGCTCCTGGTTCTAATCTAACTCCAAACGAAAGTTCAAATTCCTTTTGAAATACCTGATTGATGAATAGTATTTCGAAATTTGGGTTAAAAGCCCAAATACTGTCGTTGGTTCCTTCAATAATTGCCGTTATGTTTGCGTTAATCGCTTCTGTAAATTCTTTTGCTTTTTTTAGTTCTTTGGTACGCTCCTCTACTGTATTTTCGAGGCTTTTATTAAGTTCCAGAACGGATAATTTTTCGACATCAAGTTTTTGGTTCAGGAAAAAGTTGCGCCGTATCTGATGTTCGATATTATATGCGGCAAACATTCCCATTAGGTTCGCACTTACAAAGAAAAAATTATTATTGATAAGAACAATGGTGGGGGCATGTGCGATAAATATTGCAATTAGATTAAAAATTATAAGTATAGACCAACCTGCAATTGAAGCTAAAAAAAAAACGGAGTTTAATGAAAAAATACCCTCCCGAAAAAATTAACATTAATCCAGAGTAATAGGCGTAATTTTCGGGTACAAACATTGTCATTACGGCAATACCAGTGCCTGTTGCAATAAAACTAACAAGCGACAATAGCTGCCAAATTTTATGGAATATTTTAGTAAAAGATAGTACTAAAACCAATGAAAGTAGCGGAATGACAAACACAAAACGAATTATGGTAAATAGTTTTGCATATTCGGGAAACATTTTAAAATCAAGGTACCCAAATGCACCATATAAAATGATAACTATTACAAAGGCAATTTGATATTGGACTATAGAATCGGTAAAGTATTTTTTGCGAAAAAGTAGTTCGTCTTTTTCAGGAAATGCCAATGTTATTTTGCTATACACCATATTCTATTCACTTAATATATATCATTGTCGTTTAGTTAGGTAATATTATCCTTTTTAAAATACCCCTAAATCCCCTTAAGGGACTTAATTATCGCCCCTTTAGGGGATGTGGGTAATAAAAATAGTATGTTAACTAAACGAAATTCATTTACTATTTTAAAAATCAAGACTAATAAGCCCCCTGGCGATAAACCACTTTTGTATACAACCAATAGAACCCTTAATTTACTATTTTTCTTCCAGTTTATCAACATGCCTGAAAGTTAAAAAATCTAAGTTCCTGCTTTCATATCTGATGGGGAAAACAATCGACTGGATGAACCAAAATTCCCACAGGTTATTTTAATTGTTGAATGAATATGATTGTTGTCCGGTAAAAAGTTGTTAATTCTCACATAACTTTTAATATAACGGTTTACAAACAGGACGCCCCGCGGGGGCTTATTTTTGACGAGTATATATTTTACTACAAACAAGTCGTCGCTACGCGACTAAAAAAAGCAGCATAGCTGCGAACCGTTTTTAGACAAACGAATACAACAAGTCGCTCTAAGCCGCATAGCGGTGACCTGTTTTTTTACCTGACAACACTGAATGAATTTGATTAAAACTTGGCAACTTCGCCCAATAAGTTAATAGTAACTATCTGCACATTCGACTAAAAAAAAGCTGTTGACCAAGACTTTTTATGAAAGCTTTATCCTAAGAATCATTATTTTCAAAAAATGTAATTAGTGCATGTTAGAAAACTCAATAGTTGGATAAATTGCCTACACTCTCCCCTCAATCCCCCCATTCCCCATAGCCCTCAAGCTAATACTTGTAAATAATTGATAATGAGCAATAGATACTATTTTTCACCCCATTCCTTTTGAG
>JAIFLU010000188.1 GCA_020048915.1 Bacteroidota bacterium
GTCGAAAGTTAAATAAAATAGGGAATAACATGCTTTTAATAGTCTGTTTTCTGAGCAAATTAATTCAATGGCTGGAAAATCATTTTCTGGTTTGCCCCTATAAAAAGCTATTAGGTATTGATTGTCCCGGATGTGGCATGCAGCGAGCTTTTATTGAACTTTTAAAAGGCAATTTTTGGGAAAGTTTTAAAACCTATCCAGCCTTAGGAACCACAATCCTTTTATTTGTATTTCTAATTTTGCACCTCATTTTTAAATTTAATAAGGGGGCGAAAATTTTGATAGGTATTTTCGTATTAAACTCTTTTATTGTAATTTTCGTTTTTATTTTCAAATTAATAAGCTGAAAAACAACACAAAATGGAAACTTCGACACCTGCAAATCCACAAAAAGAATTACCAAACTCTACAGCGGTATTAGTATTAGGAATTATTTCCATCGCATCGTGTTGGTGCTGGGGAATTCCAGGTCTTGTATGCGGCATTGTAGCAATAGTTTTGGCCTCAAAAAGCGAAATTTTATATAGTGCGGATGTCTCTGCCTACAAAGCTGTTTCGTATAGTAACCTGAAAGCCGGTAAAATTTGCGCTATCATTGGAGTTTGCTTATCTGGCCTTATCTTCATTTCAGTGGTTATTAAGATTGCCCTGGGCGCAGCCTTTTTAGGATTTTTATCGAATATGCCATTTTGGGATAATTTAAAATAAGTCCATTTTTTTATTATTGCAACGCCCGGTTCTTCAATCGGGCTTTTTTAATTTAGAAATTCTCAAGTAATGGATATTTCAGACAAAATAAAACATTTCGCGCATCTGGGAAATTGGATCAATAATTGGCTAGCAGAATATGTTATAAACTCATATTCGAATCAGGAAAATTCCGATTTTGCTTCAATGATCGCCCGTCAGCATTCGTTAAATAATTGGTTAAACGAGACTGATATCATAATGCTTCTATCGCACTACGGTAAATTACTTTCCGAAAACAGCCTGGAACATTGGCTGAAGGAATACTCGAATTCCCCTATGGATGGCCCGGCAATCCCAGTTTACGTTAAACCCAATACAAATTCGTGTTTTGCCGGGTTTGCCGAATGGTTATGTTGCATTGCAGCTAATAACAGGATTTTGATCAAAGCCGAAAACAATCAATTTCAAATTCTGAGATTTCTTTCGAAAAAATTAGTTTCACAGAGCAGTTACTTCAACTCTTTAATAGAAATTAATGAAAGCCCAACGGGTAAACCAGGAGGATATATAGTTCATGTAGATAAAGAGAATATCACCTCTCAGCATTACTTCAAGAAGCATGAATCCTTATTAATTGAAACTCTTCCCAGTATAGCTTTAATTACAGGAAACGAAAGTAAGGAAGAATTAAATCAATTAGGAACTGACATTTTCCTAAACCTGGGACAATCGTCCCGAACACTTCGGAAATTATATGTTCCTGCCGGTTATGACTTTAACCCATTTTTTGAAGCTATAGAATCGTTTTCGTATGTTTATCAGAATAATAAATATGCCAACAATTACGATTATTACCAATCGATTTTTTTAATGGATCGGATACCATTCCTGGATAACGGATTTCTTGTTGTAAAGCAGGATGCATCATTACTTGTACCAACTGGCTGTCTTTACTACGAATTTTATGAAAACTTGGAGGAACAAATAGTTAAGATAAAAACCTTAAACAATATCGAAAATGTTATTTGCAAGGATTTATTGCCAAATAAAACTGTAAAACCCGGAAAATCGCACTTTCCTAATCTAAAAGAATATGAAAATCGTAAAGATTTGCTTGAGTTTAATATACGGCTGAAAATATAACCCTTAACAACGTTAAATTTATATCAAATCCTTTTGATTAGTAAGTTTCGTTTCATAAATTGTCTAAAAAACAAATGATTGAACTACTGAAAGGGGATATAACCACTTTAGAGGTCGATGCAATTGTAAACGCTGCAAACACGTCTCTTTTAGGTGGTGGAGGTGTGGATGGAGCTATTCATAAAGCAGCCGGACCTGAATTATTGATGGAATGCCGACAGTTTAAGGGATGCCCTACCGGTATGGCAAAAATTACGCAAGGATACCGTCTGCCAGCAAAATTTGTTATCCATACGGTTGGACCAGTATGGAGGGATGGCAAATCGCAGGAACCTGAGCTACTGGAATCGTGCTATAAAGCTTCGCTGCAACTAGCCTTAGATTTTAAATTCCAGAGTATTGCATTTCCATCGATAAGCACCGGAGCATATGGCTTTCCAAAAGAAATAGCTGCTGAAATTGCAATATCAGCGGTAAAAGCTCACCTTGATAAATATGCTAATCCGTCTCAGGTTTTTTTTGTTGCCTTCGACGACGATAATTATAAACTTTATAAACAAAAGCTTCACATTTAATCTGGTTAAAACCATGTAACTAATTTTGTTATCGATTACATAATTCTCAGAATCTGAATTTTGATATTGAAGAAAAATTAATTTTTCTTAATCTTAATTAGATTATCTTTATTTTATTCGTGTTTACATATATTTCTTTAAGCAAAAAATGAATATAAAAAACAAACGATTCCCTTCGGATATCAAAATTGCATTAGTTTATGCAATTATTGGGACGTTGTGGATTTTATTCTCTGACAAACTTTTGCTTTTCTATGTTAAAGATATTGAACAGTTTAATACAATATCAATGTATAAAGGCTGGTTTTATGTAGCCGTTACAGGTATTTTGCTTTATATCCTTATTCATAAGGAACTTACAAAAAGAAATACAATTCTCACAGAATTAGAAAAATCAAAAGAAAAAGCCGAAGAATCAGACAAACTAAAAACTGCATTCCTTTCTAATATGTCGCATTATCTGCGCACACCCATGAACAGCATTTTGGGATTTATCGAATTATTAAAGGGCCGAAACATCAACGACGAAAAACGGGAGAAGTTTCTTGCTATTATAAATGAACAAAGCAATCATTTATTGCAGTTTATTGATAATATTATTGAAATATCGAAGCTTCAGGAAGGACAAACATCCATTGAAGTAACTCAATTTTCGGTTAATGATTTGTTAGGGAAATTATTGACGCGATTTAAGACAGAGATTGAATACGAGAAAAAAAACTCCATAATATCAATAAACTGTTATATTCCAGATAACAGCATTTATTTGAAAAGTGACAGCACTAAACTGGAATATATTCTCACAAATCTCATTTCGAACTCCATAAAATTCACCCCAAAAGGTGAAATTAATTTTGGTGTTGAAGCTAAAAAAGATGGTTTAACATTTTATGTAAAAGATTCAGGAATTGGCATTTCACCAGAGAGGACGAAAATTATTACCAGCTCGTTCCTGATATCGGACCCCAATATTCGGCATGAAAATACCGGATCTGGAATTGGCCTGGCCCTTACTAACGGATTTGTTAAACTACTTGGCGGAAATCTGTGGATCGAAAAAACAGGAGCTGATGGAACGGATTTCAGGTTTACCCTACCTCAATTGCCGATCTAAGGTTTCTTAAAAAAAAACGGAAAAGGATTATAACTTGTATTATGATCATACACATCAACTCCCTCCTTCTTCTTCAAAAAGCCAACTGCTTTGTACGTAATGGGGGTTAAAAATATTTCGACCCCACACTTAAAAATATAATTCGATATAATAATCGAAACCAATAAAGAATTAGGCAACACCCCATAAAAGGCAATCATACAAAAGATAACAGTATCAATCCCCTCTCCTACCAATGTAGAACCAATAGTGCGAACCCAAAGATATTTTCCTTTAGTTTTTATTTTAAGTTTCGATAAAATTATAGCATTCGAAAATTCTCCGGCAAAATAAGCAATTAAGCTTGCAATAACTATCCGCGGAATAAAACCCAGGATAGACTCAAAAGCAGCCTGGCTTGTCCATTCGGCTGCAGGAGGCAGCATTTGAACAGCCCAAAGTACAACAGACATTAATAAAGCACAGAAAAAACCTGTCCAGATAACCTTACGGGAATTTCGGTAACCATATACTTCGGTAAGAATATCGCCAAAAATATAACTTAATGGGAAGAGAATAGTGCCGCCGTCGAAAGTAAATTTCCACAACGTAAGAATTTTAGTCGAGGCAATATTCGAAATGAGCAGAACGGCAACAAACAATGCCATTAAAATATCGAAATACCGAAAAACTGGTTTTGAATCCATAAAAAAAGAAAAATCTAATTAACGCTGGAAAGTTTAAATCTTAATCGAACAGCTCCATTTTCGAAAGAAGCCGATGCTATAAAGAATGGGGGAATTTCAGAAGTATTTTCAACATGAACGCCGCTGCACGGACAAGCATCGTAGTCGCCAACCCGGACAATTCGAATTGTTTCGCCTGAATCTTCGGGAAGTTTCGATAAATTAAATTCTTTGCGTGCTTGTTCTAGATTGATAAAATCTTCTGTTACTTCTAATTTTTGCTGAATAACTTCATTTACCTTTATCTCGATACTCGAAATCTCTTGCTGAGTGAGTTCCCTGTTGATCGGGTAATCGCATTTTGATTTCTTTCGCTCAATGTGACTATTGCAAGACCGGCCACAACCAAACATTCTGTCCATTGTCTGGTTTAAAATATGCTCGGCTGTATGCATGGGTGCATAATAAGTTTTGCTGTTTTCCTGAAAATCCATGGCAATAAAATTTGGCGCAAATATAATAATTTGAAACTCGTATCGCAGACTATTTATTATTCGAAAGGTTGTCAGGGCTAAAAATGCTCTGTTTAAAACCTTTGAAATAAACATTTCATGCTAAAACATGCCGTTCTGCATGATACGACGACCGCACCAATGGCCCACTCTCGACATGACTAAACCCTTTATTCAATGAAATTTCACGATATCGTAGAAAAATTTCGGGAGTGATATATTCATGAACGGAAGCGTGTTCTGGAGTAGGTTGAAGATACTGCCCAATAGTTAATACTTTTACTCCAGCCAACATTAAATCGTCGATTGTTTCGAGAACTTCCAGCTCCCTTTCTCCTAAACCTAACATGAGTCCTGATTTTGCAACCAGCCCCGATTTTGAGATATAGTTTAATACCTCCAGGCTTTGCCGGTATGTAAACATATTCCTGATTTTAGGTGTTAGCCTTCTCACCGTTTCAATGTTGTGCGAAACCACATCCGGTTTTTCATTTATAATTTTCTGAATTAAATCAAACCTTCCATGAAAGTCCGGAATGAGCAATTCCATAGTAGTGCCGGGGTTGATTCTTTTTATTGTCCGAATAGTGAGTGCCCAAAAAGCAGCGCCACCATCTTCCATATCGTCACGGGCTACCGATGTGATAACACAATGTTTAAGCTCAAGCTTTTTAATGGAATTGGCTAACCGTATTGGTTCTTCCCAATCTACAGCATCAGGAAGCAACGTTTTTACCTGGCAGAATTTACAATCGCGTGTACACTTATCACCCAAAATCATGAAACTTGCAGTTCCGGCACTCCAGCATTCCCCTTTATTAGGACAGTTTCCACTGGTACATATGGTATTCAGGTTTTGCTCCCGAATAAGGTTCCGAACTTTAGAGTATTTTTCGCCATGAGGCAAAGGCGATTTCATCCAGCGGGGAAGACGCGGCTGATGCGCTATGATTGGGGTATTTTCGTTCATAGGGTTATTGGCATTTTTTTATAAACACCAATAACCCTATAAATGTTTTTAGAATCGGGAAGCTACAACCTTCCAGTCGATTAACTTCCAGAAACCTTCCACAAAGTCGGGGCGCTTATTCTGATAGTCGAGATAATAGGCGTGTTCCCAAACATCGCAGGTTAGAAGAGGTGTAAATCCCTTACGGATTGGATTTCCGGCATTTGATTCCTGAATAATTTCGAGCGTTCCATCGGGTTTCTTAACTAACCAGGCCCATCCCGAACCAAACAATGTAACAGCTGCTTTTGCAAATTTCTCTTTAAACTCGGCAAATGAACCGAAGTTTTTAGAAATAGCATCGGCTAAAGCTCCAGTTGGCTCACCTCCTGCATTTGGGGCAAACGTCAGGAAGAAAAAAGTGTGGTTCCATACCTGAGCCGCATTATTAAAAACAGGTCCTTCGGCTTCTTTAATAATCGTTTCAAGCGTAGCATTTTCAAATTTAGTTCCAGGAACTAAATTGTTCAGGTTAGTCACATACGTTTGGTGATGTTTTCCATAGTGAAACTCGAATGTTTTCTGACTAATAATTGGCTCAAGTGCATTGAGCGCATACGGTAATTTCGGCAGTTCAAAGCTCATACTTCATGTTTTATATTTGTTAACCAAATTTAAACATTTTTCATGAGTCGAACTGGCTAAAAAGTAAAAAAGGCCGGTTCCTCACGACCCGACCTTTCAACTAACCAACAAATCCAAATTATCAATGAATCGCTAACTTGAACCGCCTTGAAATTTCTTCCCAATTAATAACATTCCAAAATGCAGCGAGGTATTCGTTCCTGCGGTTTTGATATTTTAAGTAATAGGCATGTTCCCATACATCGATTCCTAAAATGGGGGTTCCTTTTACTTCTGCAATATCCATGAGTGGGTTGTCCTGATTTGGTGTGGATGAAACTACCAGTTCTCCTCCTTTAACGACTAACCATGCCCAACCTGAACCAAACCTAGTGAGGCCTGCATTATTGAGGTTTTCTTTTAATTTATCTACCGAACCAAAATATTTATTAACCGCATCCGATAAGTCCCCGGTTGGATTTCCACCTCCATTGGGTTTCATAACTTCCCAGAAAAGGGAGTGATTAAAATGACCTCCGCCATTGTTTCTAACAGCAGCAGGATATTTTGAAATTTCGGTAATTATTTCTTCCAGTTTCCTGTTTTCATTTCCTGTTCCCTGCAATGCATTGTTTAAATTATTAACATATGCTGCATGATGTTTGGTATGATGTATTTCCATTGTTTGCGCATCAATATGCGGAACAAGGGAATCATAAGCGTATCCTAATTTTGGTAATTCAAAGGCCATGTTTCGAAATATTAGTTTTGTTAAATCATTTTTTTTATTTTCACAACAAAATTAAAACCTATTTAGATTTATTCCAAATAATATTAAAGATATTTTCATCTTTTTTTATTTTTTTTCAATGAGCATAATGCGAACTAATGGACACTGGCATTATTAATTTCAAAATGCTTCCTGAACTCTTTAATTTTGAGAGATTTTGATCGCAATTACCAAATAAAATAACTTATTTTAACTTAACACCAATAAAATCGGTATGCTTATATTCTTTATGGAAAAGTTCGTCACCATTTATTAAATTAAACTCGTTTACTCCCCAGGGTAACTTATCGAAATACAATTGAACAATCTTATCTGTTTCTTCCACAACAAAGGTTCCAGTCCGTATTCCGGTAATATCCTTTAATTCAAGCTTTTGTTCTCTATTTTTCAGCTCAATATAGTAAGCCCCTTTATTACCAGGACTACCAAAATACCTACTCTCGCCAGCCTTCAATTTAATTGAGATAACTGTAGCATTATTGGTTATTTCAATACTTGTAAGGTCAATATCGCTGGATGCCGGATTTTTTCTGGCAGAGAACATACCTCTTTTGTACAAACCTCCAACATCAGTAGGTTTTGAAGTCTTATCCTGCTTTAATAAAATATTGATTGTATCTATTCTGTTTCGCACCATCAAATTCGATGGATCGAATTCTCGAAGTATCCGTCTATAAACCACCAGAGAGGCATTATAATCCATTTTATCATACAACTGATTGCCTTTATTCAAAAATGAATCTAACTGTTTGGATTTGATATTTTTTAAACTTCTGTTATATAAATCTAAATATTCTTTTTGCGATTTTAAACTATCCGGGAGTTGATTAATAAAAGTAACTACCTGATAATAATCATTTTTATTAATTAGTGTTTTGATTTCAGTTAGGTAATTATTTTGTTGTATAGTATTTTGGAGAGGTGGGTTTGAAAGTGTTTTTTCAATTTTTTCAGGCCTGAACCTAATATAACCTATTATAGATATTGTTAGCACTACAATAATTCCGATTGATAAATAAAGAGTACTTTTCTTAAACGCTTTCGATCTTTCAACAGGAATTATTTCAATTGGTTGGGTAATTTTTTTCAAGGAAGTCTTCAGCAAAATAGATTTTAACTCTCCGGCACTTTTCACTCGGGCGTTCGCATTCTTTTCAAGACATTTTTTAATAATAGCCCTATAAGGTTCGGGGATTTCAGTAAGAATAACGTGGTCGTTAGTTATTGATTGGATAGTTTTTAAGGGATTATCTTGAGTAGATCCTCCAAAAGGCCTCTTCAGCATAAAAAGCTCATATAATATTACTCCAAAAGCCCATAGATCAACATTTGTATATATTTTTCCACCAATTCCGTATTTTTCCGGATAAAATTGTTCAGGAGCCATATAGTCAACTTTCCCGAGAAGCTGAGTTGATTGGGTATTCGTTTGATCTGCCGAATCGTTGAATATCTTTTTTGAAATACCAAAGTCTGCAATTTTAGGGGTCCAGGTATCATCCTCAACATACATGAGAATATTCTCGGGACTAAGATCGCGGTGGATAAGCTTTTTTTCGTGATGCAGATATTCCAAGCCATCTAATATGCCTATTAATACCGCAACAAATTTATTTTCAGCTGGTTTTGACTGGATAAAATTACGAAGGTTACCTCCATTAGCTAATTCAATGACTCCCACCTGAACAAAGGATTGACCTCCTGTATGGTCGAAGCGTACAACAAATGCATCGTGAACCCGGATAACGTTGGGATGGGAATACCTTCTGGAATCCTTCATCTCATGTAAAACATCGTACTTCCCCTGTTCCCCTTTGTTGTAAAATTTCAAAGCAACATATTCCTGAAATTGCTTATCGAAAGCTTTATACACCTGAGCGAAACCACCCTCGCCCAATAAGTCGCCCTCATTGTATTGATAACGGTTTCTGAAATCACTTTCAGTGATAAAAATTTCGCTCTTTGGACTCATAATTCCTATAATAATTGAGAATTAAAGCCTTCTTTCAAATTAATTTTTAAAATACGAAAAATCAGTGACATAATCAAAATAAATACTGAAAATAAAGCTGTTTCGAAATGGCAAAAAGTGAAAATCTATGAATGGTCATCAAAATATATGTATAACAAATTTGGTAAACTATTATACTTTGTGGGTGAAAATTAATTCTTTACGGCTATCAAAAATTGACTTATTGGCTTTTATAATTAAAAATAAAGTCTTAACTTTCTATTTGGTTCAACTAATTAGCGTTAGTAAAACCAAGTCAGGTATCCAACTCCATATTATTAATTCTTAAGGTGTTTCTAATACTCATATTTTAGTTCTTTTTTAAAAACATCGAAATGATTTAAAAATATGATATTATGGCGAAATCGACCCAAGTCCTCAAAACAGGAATGACTGCAATGAAGGGTGGGGACATACCTGCCTATACACTGGAGTACATGTCACCAGCGAGAAACAAAAAAGTAGGTGAATATGAGACAATATTAATCCCCTATATTGAAATAGGGAGATCAAATAAATGTATTATTCAGTTCGATGAAAATTGCTCGACTGTTAGTAGAAAACATGCGGCAATTGAACGGCAGCACAACTTATTCTTTCTGATACAATTATCGCAAACCAATCCAACACTTTTGAACGGACAGCCTATTACGGATGATACCCAACTAAACAATGGCGATGAAATTCAACTCTCGCTAGAAGGTCCAAAACTCCGTTTTAATGTAACTCCCACAGGAACCGCCAACATGGGGTTTACCCAAAAAATGGGACTAATAACTAACCAAGCCTTACAACCATATAAAAGAGCTTTGCTAACAATGCTCATTTTGCTGATTGTTGTTGGAGCCGTTGGTAGTATTTTTATTTATAAGGGAATAAAAAAGAATAAAAATCTTCAGGACGAAATTGGCCAAAACGCTAGCCGTCGCTTACAGGATAGCATTAAATATTCTGAGATACTAAAACAATCACAAGCCGTTATTTCCCAGCAGGCAAATGAAAATACCCAACTTAAAAATACGGTTTTATCGGTAAGCAACGAACTCAGTACCCTTAAACGCATTATTGACTCCACTGCTTATAACCGTAAGGATGCTTACAGAGATTTAAAAGATTATATATATTTCCTGGAAGTTATTGAGATTACAGTTAGGTTTCCAAATGGGGAACTTGGAAATATCAATAATGGATGGACTGGTACTGCATTTTTATGCAACGATGGTAAACTAATAACTGCAAGGCACTGTATCCAAAGCTGGAGATTCGCGACTGATGAAGCATCTACCCTGATTAACTATGCAGAACTAAACGGTGGAACA
The DNA here is from genome assembly GCA_020048915.1 of Bacteroidota bacterium. GTDB lineage: Bacteria > Bacteroidota > Bacteroidia > Bacteroidales > JAAUTT01 > JAAUTT01. The sequence goes on from JAIFLU010000188.1 coordinate 10,393, forward strand.
ATTGGAGTGCGATATAGGGCTACTTCAGCAAATGATTGGTTTGAATTTGATTACACCGATGTTGTATTTGACGACTCGGAAGATATATCATTTAAAGGTGAAAATAGCACTGATAAAAGTAAAAGTCAGGACTATCATTTAAAATTTGCCAATAGCTTTAAGTCCGATTGGGCATATTTTCAAACCAATAAAGCATCGAATATCTATTACGATAAAAACCTCTCTATAAACCTGGATGCAGGTGAAGAACTCATGGTTTTAGGCTTCTCCCTTGGAAAAGGAGGGCCTAATGAAGGTAGTGTAAAACCACTGTTTAGCGAATCGAGTGTTGCGCAAAGTGGTATTTCAAAGGAAGGAATAATCACTGTTACCAACCGTAACTTCGAAGCAGGAAATAGCGGTGGACCTGTATTTATTTTTTCACCCCGGGAAAAAAACAAAATCGTTTGTATTGGCTTAATATCGTTTGGCGATTTTGACACCAAAGGTGGATTTTCTTCCATAGGAGGTGTTATCCCTATTTTTAACATCAACGAAAATGGCAAGTAAATCGCTTCTGCTCGGTTTATTGCTATTTATCTTAACAATAGCAAGCTACAGCCAGGATAAACCTGTATTTAATTTTTCGTATGCAGCGCAGGAGAACATTGAATACTCTGCCCTGAAACCATTATTCTACCTTGTTCGCCAGGAGTATGTTATAATTTCGAAAAATGGAGAAAAAAAATCACGAGGTGGAAACGACTACTTTGGTAAATCTTATGCCATTGGGGTAATAACAGCCGACCGGAAAATTTGGTTCCCCAGATCGGTAAGATCTCCATGGAACGAAGATCCTAATTTTGCCGAATACAAAGATGAGTACACCCCCGAATGTTCCTATACCAGAGTAAAACCTTTGGACAGTGCGATATACAGATCGTTCCTGATAAAGAAAAACGAAGAAGATTCCTTACTTACCAATTTTGGATATGGCAAAGCAGGAGTTAAAATATCAAATTCTACAGCGATTAAAGGATGTTTGATAGTTTTTCATGCTTCCAATCCTGTTCCTGAGAAAAAAGAAGACATCCATTATTCTGTAATAAATATAGATAATGCAACCTGGGATAGTGATGGTATATTCGAATATAATGCTCCCCATTTAGGGAACCTTCAAATTATCGGAGGGGCTTACTTCCAACGGATAATTACGCAGTCAAATATTGAGTGGGAACTAGTTGGTATCTATTTGTCGCATAATGACAAATGGGTAATTAAGTCAATTAATAAACCGAAATTATCATCTGAATAAAATGAAAATTATAATTTCAGGTGAAACTAATGTAGGAAGGTACCGCGACCATAACGAAGATGCTTTCCTGATAATAAGCAGCGAAGGTAAAAACTGGCAGGAAGTCAACGATCAACAAATTGACATTTCGGCCACAAATGGATTCTTCGTTGCAATTGCCGATGGAATGGGTGGGGCAAATGCAGGTGAGGTCGCATCATCCATTACTGTAAACACAATTGGTGAAAAAGTCCGATTGCTTCAAAAGCCATTGATTGAAGCAACTGAAATTCATAAATACCTTTCTTCGATAATTTATGAAGCCAACAATAAAATTAATATAGAAGCCAAGAAAAATTCAGAATTGAAAGGTATGGGTACTACCATTGTCCTTGGGTATATTTTTGAAAATCATCTTTACCTAGTTTGGTGTGGCGATAGCCGTTGTTATATTTACAATTCAGGCAAAAATAATCAGTTAGCCCCTTTTTCAGAAGATCATTCCCTTGTATGGAATAAAGTAAAAAAAGGGGAACTTACGCCCGAAGGAGCCCGATTAAGCGGATACAGCAATATATTGCTCAATGTTTTAGGCGATACCATTAAAAAACCTATACCCGAATTTAAGCATACCGAATTAGATCAAGGCGACAGGATATTATTATGCAGCGATGGTTTAAATTCGATGCTCAGTGATTCAGGAATTCAACAGATTCTCGATTATAGCAATAATACCAAAGAAACATGCCAATCGCTTATTTCAGCGGCAAATAATGCCGGGGGATATGATAATATCAGCGTTGTGGTTATCGATGTAGATGAAACCGAGGAAATCACAAAAAAAACTAAATCAGCCAAACATTCCAAATTAAAAAAAATCTGGTTTTTAATTATCTTCTTATCAATTGGAATAATAGTGTCAGGCCTAATTTACTATTCAAAAGAAGTTAAAGTCTATGTTAAAAATCAGTTGAACTTGCAATCTCCAATCCTGAATAAACAAGTCAAAAATCAAGAACCTAGAAATGAATCCCATACTCAAGCAGACTTAAAAAGCGACCAACCGAATATCGATCCTGAAAAACCTGGTTACCCTCACAACCCTGACAAAAATAAAAATCAAGGATTTTCAAAAATGGAAAAATCTGTTACACCTGAAACCGATGTCCATCAGAAAGATCCCAGTGAATTAAAAAAGGAACTGGAAGGAGAATGTGAGCGTATTGATAAATTATTGTTTGACATTAAACAGTTTACCCCTCCAAATGGCAATAGTTACAACGACAGCTTTTACCAAATAAACGGACCCATTATTGAAAACATCATATATAAACTCGACAGCCTAAAAGATGAGGTAAAACTAATTGCTAATGTAAAAAACGATAAAATAATTTCCGTAAAAGACCCTAAAGAGACAGAGAAATTCCTTATTTCTTTTAAAAATTCTATTGATCGGTTAAAATTAATTAAGAAAGAAATAACAGACCGCTAATATCAATTAAAAATCTATATGAAGAACATTCTGAGCATATTTGGCTGGAAACCCAAAAGTCCAAAACCGAAACCTGGGAAACCCGAAATCCGTCTTCCTTTCTCCTCCGGGAATGATAAAAGACAACAGGACAGACCTGCATCGCATGCTGATTCGGGAAAAACGCAGGTTGGAATTCAAGTAAACAGGCCATCCTCCGACTCCCCTAAAGCCAGGAAGGGCAATTCCATTCTTAGTTGTCCCGAATGTAAGTACCCATTGCGGGTCGAACCATCCCGATCGTCACCATGCCCCAACTGTGGCTTTTTAGGCGATAGAAACGATCAGACCGACACGGCCATTAACCTGGGAAAAACAATACCTATTAGTGGCTTAGACTCATTAATCGAACCTGGGGTTGAAGAGTTTAAATTTAAGTTGATTGATGAATCTACAAAAAGTGAAATTAAAGTTCAATCGGAAGACCGTGAACTGATACTGAACCGCGATCATCTGGATCCCACAAATACAAGTATTTCTAGCGAACAACATCTTTTGGTAATATTCCGAAACAATAAAATTTTTATGGAAGATGTAAGCACCAATGGTTCATCATTCATCCAGGTTACAGGTTTCATGATGCTTAAACCCCGGATAAGAATTATACTGGGAAATAAAACATACTTATTCGATTCGGTTGAAAATCCGGAAAGGAATACAGCTAAGGATAGAGCTTCCAGAAAATTTGAAGGTAATGAGCTAAGCAGTAAAGAGCCTAAAAATCTTGTGCTTATCGATGAGAAAAGTGGAGAAAAAAAAACCTTCCATGAGCAACATGTTATGGTAAACCGGACAAATCTCGATACCAGCAATAATACCATCTCCGGATCGCGACATGCCGAGTTTACATTTCAAAACGGGAATTGGTATATAAAAGATCTGAGCTCAACCGGGGCAACATTCTTACAGATCACTACCCAACAACAATTGGATAACAATATAAAGCTGATTATCGGAAATAAAGTATTCCGTTTCGAATATGATGTGTAAAGCCTTATTGCTTTAGTATTAAAGGTATAAACCACTTATATGCTGCAGGCAATAAAAATACAACCGGGTGAGAACCTGCAATTAACCTCAGGTAACTACTTTTTTGAAAGGGAAGTGGGGAAAGGAGGTTTTGGAAGTGTTTTTAAAGCTAAAAAAGATTGTAAAGACTATGCCATAAAAATATGCCGTATTTGGGAGTTGCTCCCCGAAGACCGCGAAGAAATGAAGCAAAGGATAAAACAGGAATTTGAGATTAGCAGCTCGATACAGTCTTCGCATATAGTACATGCATACAGCTACGATGAAATTGGGGAGAATCCGGTATTGGTTATGGATTATTGCAGCAACGGAAATTTAAGAGACAAAATTGGAAAAGAATTTAATACCAATGAATTGAACGAGCTGGCTATACAAATCCTGCATGGCTTAAACAGCCTTCATTTTTTTAATATTATCCATAGGGATGTAAAGCCCGAAAATATACTTTTTAAAGGCGAACAAGCTCTTTTAACCGATTTTGGAATATCTGCAAACCTGAAGAGCCGAATGACCCAAACCGATATCCGGGGACATGCCCTAAAAGTATTTGCCACCATTTCGTATTCGCCGCCGGAACAAAGCCAAAAATCGCAGGCTTTTAAACTTACTGCCCCAACAATCGACATTTTCTCGTTTGGAGTTATCATGTACGAGTTAATTACACAAGGGTGTTTACCATTTGGCAATATCCAGGACTTCAAGGAAGATTCGAAAATTCTTACCGATAGGAAAGAGAAGGGGAAATGGGATGTTGACACATTAGTAAAATTCGCCGGCACCAATTATTGGTTTAACATTATTCAACGGTGCCTGTTTCCCGATCCACGGGTGCGATTTCAAACCACCGATGAAATTATCGAAATCCTCAACTCCCATAGTGACCAAAACAGTGTTATCAAGCATTCTGTTTGGAAACTGGTAATTATCGAAGGCTTCGAAACGGGGAAAGAGTACAACCTTACCAATCTGGCAAAATACAAGCATAAAAACGTTGTGACTATTGGCCGTTTCGACCCCGAAGAACCCTTTATTAACGATATTGCTATAAAGGAAGAAAAAGGCACTCATATCAGCTCTCGCCATGGCACGTTCGAATGCCTTATTATCAGCAATGTCCCGCAATGGTATATCCGCGATGGGCAGTGGTTTACTGAGGACGACACCCCTGCCTGGCACCCCTCGCGGAACGGAATAGAGGTAAACGGGGCAAAAATTGATAAAAACGGCGTTTTACTGAATAATAACGATGTAATTAAGATTGGGAAAAGTTTGATGAGGTTTTATAGGGAGTAGCAAAAATTTCACAATATTATAGTTTTGCTATTCATTTAGTTACACCTCGGTATCGTGTTTATAATTTGAATTATCGTATTCTGTAAATATTTATAAAACGTAAAGATTTTAGGTTTCTCATTGCATACGAAATGGCAATTCAGGTTAAATTCCCTGGTATGAACATGCAATACTACAAACCCAATTTAGCAGCCTGGCACATTACAATTCTTGAAAGGCTTCGGGCTCTTTAATCCTTCCTTTTAAACAATAGTAAGAATTTCATATTACTGAATTTTTAGGATGTGATAAAAATCGAGAATAACATATTTAGGACTTTGAGGGCGTTAATTGCTTATAATACTTAAAAAACTGACATATGGGACTTCAATCATCAATTACCAAAAATCAGAATGATAGCAAACTTATTCCGCACACCGATTTTGTATGGGGAAAATATTACGATTGTGCAGAAATATATTTTGCCAATAAAGAATTTAACCTCAACATACAAGACATTGGACATTTAAGTATTATCCGGGAGGATTTTCATAAATGCCTGCAAAATAGATGCTGGGTCTTTCTCGATTGCTATGGTTATGCATCAGCACCTGGATCCAAGGAATTCAACAAAAATCTGTCCTTAAAAAGATGCATCTCTGTTTATAATTTTTTTGGAGATTATTTAAAGGGGTACAAACGGTATATCTCGGGCGGAAAACATTTTGGAAACCAATTTGCCCGTCCAGAAAAGCAGTTTCACAGCGAGGACAGGAAAGTTATTTTAAGGGTAAAACTGGTAGATGCACGTGATCCGGCCACTGGATACGAAAGATGGTACTTTACACGGGTTAAAATCTTCATGAATTTTAGCCCTGTTTATAGAGAATGGAGAAACCGAGGACTATTTTATCTGGTTGAAGATTATGAAAAACTTTATGAAAATGGTAAACAGAATGAATTAACTATTCGACCTGGCGATATTGAAAAAGTTTTTGAAATCCTGCAAATTCTAATGAGCTCGGAAGAGCTAAACTACTATGACAGAGAAATAACAAACAGTAACAAAGCCTATGTAATTACCGAACTTTATCACCGGGTATTTAATCGGGAATATAACATTGCTTATAATTTATTTAGCAGAATTCAAGACACCAATTTAATGGCTAAGATTCTGGAAAACACGTATTAAAATTAACAAATCATTTCATTTTTATACGCAAAGTGGAGGAGAATTGGTTTGTTATATTTGATGCTTATTTTGTGGTAATGAAAGTTAACTATAAATCCTCCCATCCGGATAATCTTCAACCTTTTGAATAATTAAAATCCTCAAATCTACTATTCCATTCCACTGTGGAATACCTTTTCCAATTGGATACTGATCATTATTATCCATTAATTCATTGTGTAAAATATTAGGAAATACTTTAACAAGCCTATTGGGACCGCTGAGCGACCAAGTACTCCTTGCAATTTCTTTTAATTTTAAAACATTGAACTGTGAAATATCAAATTTGTTCTCGAATTTATGACCAGGAATATGTGAATACCCCAATAATTCAAATTCCCAAAGATCTGGCAACTTTGTTATTTCTCCAATATAAGCCCCTTTGCTTAATCTCCCTTTATGGTATCCTATTAACATTTCAACCTCTAACAATTTTCTCCCATTAAGGAATTTAAGCTGTGTAAAAACACCTTTTTTGTAAATATAATCGCCACTTTGCATTTTGTTTCCGCTTTAAAACACTCTTCGCCTCCACATATTTAATTCTTAAAATACAATAATATAACATCTTAAGTACCCATTAGTATAATTAAAATAGAAAAACATCATCCTCTTACCCCTGGTGCATCGTTTCCAGTATTATATTGATTATTCCAGTCATTATCCTCTTTTCCAATAATTTGGGTAACTTTCGACCAAACAGTCCCAAAAAGCAGCCTTGCTCCTGATAATTTATGATGAGTCTTTATTTTTCCTTCTATGTTGCAAAAATGCAACTCCGAACTAGGTCCCATATGGATTTTATGCCCATTTATTATAATATTGGCAGATGATTTTTCTTCCGATTTAAATGAAAAATGATATTGTTCTGCGGTACTTATTTCCATCTTATTTCGAGCCAATTCGCGCTTTCCTGTTTTTTCATTGATAAACAATATTTGCCCTTGAACAATTTCTAGTATTATCATAAACTTGAATTTTAAAATACTAATTAAACTGTCATATCCTAATAAAGTTAACTTAATACCCTTTAACTGTGCTCTGGTTGACACCCCAGAGCAGAGTCATTTTGAGTGTAATCAAAGAAAGTAAGGGAATGATTAAATCCTTAGTAAACAACATTGTTTTTTATCCCCCAATCAAAACAGTAAGGCATCCTGTAACAATAACCCCTCCATGGGTGGTTTGGTCGCCCATGCGTGCTGCAGGCATTCCTCCTATTAAAACAGAAGCAGAACCTGCCGCTATCACATCTGGCGGCCCCGTACAGATAGCCATATCTCCCACCCTTACTGCTGGCAATCCTCCAATCAATACTGTAGTACATCCGGGTCCTGTTATCGGACCTCCAACATGTGGTATAGGAGGAACCCCGGGTGTTTGCATTGGACAAGTGTGCATATCACTAATTCGTGCTGCTGGTTTTCCCATATTGTTAATTTTAGTTTATCCTTTTTCCATCTTTAATAATTACAGGCCCATGCCTGTTTGGTAGTTTGCTTTCGATAATTGGTGATGCCACTTTACCTGCAAACATCATTTTTTCGAACAGCTCCAGAACAAGAGTAAGATATTTCTCGACCTTTTGTACGGAAGCAAAAATATCTTGATGGTCGTATTCCATGTTCATCAATTCCGTGGCGGTATCGTCCAAAATTCGAGACGACACCCAATTGCTCAGGTGAGCCTTTACCTCTTCCCGATCGTATTCCATTGGCCAATTTAATGCCGACTTAAAAAGCCTTGCAAAACTTATGAAAAACTCAATAAAATAAATAGGTGGCTGCGATTTCAATATTAATTTATAACGACTCATATTAGTTGCTAAGTAATACAACATTTTCTCCACAACATAAGTCATATTAATATCCAATTTTAATTGGCTCATGCGGGTTTTTCTAAGACACTCTGCCAGGGCTCCCGAAATTTTATCAATCATATTTTCAAATTTCAAAAAATATTCTAACAGCAAAGGATATGCATCAACCCTGGCACAAGGAGGAATATATTCGGTAATGAAATGAACTTCGCGCGCTACTATTTGGAATTTTCCGATGGTTATATGATTTTTCCACATTTGCGAGGAGTTCACTTGTTTGGTTGGAACCGCATGAAGCTGAAACTCGGGCATTACAAATGGATGACGGAACGGAACTTCATTTTCGTTGGGCGAGCCTACTGGTATTCTTTTATCAGGGAAAACTGCCAGAATAATATCGAAAATTTCGTTAGAAGTCTCGGTAATACTAAAATCGAGCGTTAGTTTAGCTAATGGATAATGCATGGTTTGGATGTTTTGTGAAGTAATTTCAATGCGAATCCCTCCTTTTGTTATAGCACGACAATCGGTCAGTTTTATATTTATCTGGTTATTCTGATCAATGTTGATCAGAAGTTTTTGGGAAGCATCTCTATCAGCAGCACTTTCTAACAAGCCATAGTTAAAGTCAGTCATCTGTAAACAGGCATTATCCCGCAAACCATCCATTATCCAATTGTCAAGGTCAATAAAATGGTCCTTGTTTAATTTCATACCATCTATCCAGTTAATTGTATGGCTTCTATTTTCTGGCAGCATATATTTTATATTTATAAATTAGTACTGTAACTTAACCTACTATCAAAAGCCCTATCTCCCAATAAAAACTGGTTATCGTTATTATTTAACTTGAATAAATAGTTCCACTAATTTTGCAACGACTTTCCTTTTAGATCCAAAAAGATAACTCAATAACATAGTACTATCCTCCAAAGGTCCTATTTCCAATAATATTTTAGGACCATAATCAACATACGAATTACCGAGTATCGAATTATAACCTAATATTTCGCTTTCCAAAGAAGCCGGTTCTGCATCAAAAAACGTTTCCTTTGGTTTGTAAATCACCTCAACTTTAACGTGCTCTTGTAAAATAATCCGAAAACATGTTTCTGTAAGGCCTATATTTCCTGATATTTTAGGAATATGTGGCATTATAAAAAATAAAGATGCTTTTTGATAGATATTGAGTTCTAGATGATTCAGATTAAAAAAATCGATAAATTCCTGAATGGTTTCAAGAGAATGGTAGAAATTCTGTTCAAAAATTTCTTTATGTACATAGTGTTTAAAATACTCCTGTTCAAGTGGCATAAAAAATTGCCGCGAACTTTTTTCTTCTTCTTTGTGAATGCGAAATTCGTCAATTGTTTCTTTTAAGTCCTTGAAATATTTAGTAGTACTTTTATGGAACAAACCCTCGGGCAAAATATCGTACAAACCTTCCCGGTGAACAAAAACATTCCATTCCTTAATTCCTTCTCCATTAGTATTCTGGTCTATTTTCTCAATATCTCGCGAAAAAAACCGCTTAAATATCCCCAAATAATGAACGAACAAATTAGAGTCGCTTACCTTTTTATTTGTTAGTAAGTGGCTTACAATAACCTCTGCCAAATAATCTATATTTTCCAGATTGGTAATCATTTTACACCAGCTATTAGTGATATCACAAATGCTTTAAGCAGGCTCCACTTTATATTTATAAATACATGCCGATTTTTGTTGTAATAAATTATTAATATACTTTATCGAACTTTCTATTTCTGCATTACTTGTTTCGTTTTTAAATTTAAGTTTAACATGGATACAACTTTGTAACCCTTTACTATTGCCCCTATCAACCATAGTTCCCCTAAAAATTGACACCTCGTTGAGTGAGTTTCCCAGTTCGGCAAAACATGCTGTTCGTATATCTTCGTTTGTAACAATACGATTACCGGAAAGCAATTCATTTTTAAATAGAAAAATACGTTCGGACTGGTCAGGAGGGTTTTTACCTCCGGCAGAGGCAGCAAGTGTTTTAAGCGTTTTTTTATCGAAATCGGTATGAATAAAATTGCATCCCAATGGAATGTTATTGGCAAATGTTCCTGAGGTTGACCAATATTCAAGCCACACATCTTCCACAATCTCCGATTTGATAATTACAAAATGTGTGTTTGCACTTACATCTTTCGGTTTAGACACGCTTAATACAAGGCGGTTAAGAATAATTTGCAGATCGCTCAACTCTTTTTCGATTAACGAATTCCCGATTGATTTAAAAGCAACATGTTCCTCGCGCAACAATTCTATTAAATACTGGATAAGATCATTTGCATCGCGTTCATCAAAACGTTTTACACCGTGCGTTCTAATGGTATATGTTCCGGGGGCAAAATCGCTTATTTTTTTAAATGGCACTTCCTGATAGTTGATATGATTGCTGCTTATTATATTCCTTATCGAGAAAAAATGATCATCGGTGATAATAGGCAAAATATTTAAATCCTCATTAAGGGTAAAAGGCCGGTTTGAATAATGCAATTTTCGGTTAATTACCGGAAATGCATTCAGGGCACAAAATGTTGCCGTCAGATATTCAACCGGAAATACTTCAGGCAATTCTATTTCTAACCAACATAAATCTTCCTTAAAACATTTGAGTTCTTCGTTGGAGTAATACGAACCAAGTAAGGCAGGGTACTTTTTCTTTTCGGGAAAAACATCGTCAGTAATTGTTATAAAATGTGACTCAAAAAGATTGTTTATTTTCTTTTCGGTTTTTAAATTAATGTCGAGATAACTGAAAATATCGGTAGTCTCATTTTTGTATTTGTCCTCCACATCATTACTAAACCCCGTTTTGGTAGAAATAATTTTACCATCATTGAACAGTCTTGCCCATTGCAATAGTTTTAATAAATCTTCCTTATCGGGATTATTGTTCCAATCGAAGAAAAAAGAAATATTTTTTAAGCTGTTTAATGCCGGGTTGGTTTTTAGTCCAATCCAGATGGAATTTTTTTGAGGAATTGAGAGTGCTGCCGAGGCTATTAACAATTCGTGAAGAAACAAATCCTTTATTTGAAATATTTGATTGGTAGTTGCAATTATGGCTATTTCAGCATCAACCAAGCGAAAACCAGATGTTGGTGAAAAAAAAACTTTTTTCGGAACCAATTTATTGTAAATATCCACAATGTCCTTATCAAAAGAAAACTGATCGGAACAATCAACATAATGCTCAACCGCAGTTGGTTTTGCATGAAGAATGGTATAGGATGGGGTGGGACGAATGTATACTTCGGGCAACAATATTTGAGATACCTTTTCAAGTATTCGTGTTTGCGACATGTTAATTTCATTTGACAACCTTTCAAATTCCGATGCACACGCGTTAAAGAGAAGATTAACAACCGGATCAAAACCTTCAATTTCTGATTCCGGAATATCCCAGAGTTTTGCAGCATTTTTCTTTAACCTGCTATAAACAACTTCTTTTCTGTTACTTTTTAACTCCATAATTTGAATTTATCCGATTGATAATGGACTAAAAAACAAATGCTCATCGTGTTCAAAAGGTTCGTTCAGGTGTTTTATGGTACCTGAAATATGCAGCTGTATTTTTTTCTTTAGCTTTAGGGGCTGATCTTTGAATTGCTCCGACAATTCTGTGTCTTCGATATTAAGGGCAACTTTTATTTTATCAATTCGTGGCTCGTATTTTTCAATTGATTCGGCAATATATAATTTCAATTCATCTTTCCATTTCGACAAATCGGTTATAGTGCTATAATCCTTATTCCAAATGGTGCAGCCATACCTATAATCGTAGCGGTTTTCGCGGTAATGGGTTTTTATAATCAGGTTAATATTCATCCGAATGGAATCTTTTAAATCGCACAAAGAATGCTGCCTTTTTTCGATAAGGGATTTGGTATTTATGGGTATGGAATAGAAGTATTTCAAGGTTAGTTGAATTAATTAATTTTCACTAATACCCCTTTGACTTCGGTAATAGTTGTGCCATCAATTGTAACCACAGTTCCTTTAAATTCGGCCTGGGCGCTACCTTCCACCGAAAGCGTTGTTGCCTCAATTTTGGTTTGAGCCCCTTCCAGTTTAAGTTTTGCCTGGCCTTTCAAAGAGGTATTGGTTCCTTCAATATCTAGCTGCTGACCCGAAAGATTAATGCTATTGGTAGCATCCAACTGATAATCGCTGCTTGTAAATTTTGTTTTCTGACCGGCATCAATAGTAATATCGTTTTTCGAAGAAATTTTAATGGACTGAGCGGATATTTCAAGTTCCCCTTCTGTTTTGATAGTAATTTTACCACTATTGTTCATACTTAACGAAATTTCGTTGGTCGGTGATGCATCGTCATTATTCAATATCCTTATTTCTTCTTTTCCATCTGCATCATTAAATATAATTTGGTTGCCATTTCGAGTCCGTATCGATTTCATATTATTATCGGCATTATGCCAATGACCGGGGGGAGTATTTTTATGGTAGGCACTACCTATAACAAATGGTTTGTCGGGATTGTCGTTTTCAAAACCAACCATTACCTCATCGCCAATTTCGGGAATAAAATAAAATCCATGTTGTTCGCCGCTATCTTTTTTTCCTCCATATGGTTGGAGAACCCTTATCCATGGAGTTTTTCCATCCTTGTCCTGCCAAAAGAATTGCGCCCTAACTCGTCCCAAACGAGCGTCCGGATCATCATTGTCAATAATTCGGGCTGGTTGAACTTCGGATATAGGAGCAACTATATTTCTGTTAACCGGTGGAACATTTGCCTGAGCAGGAATTGCCGTAAAATGGTTTACATAGTTTGCAGTAATGTCGATATTATGATTAATGGATACTACAATAAATTCTCCAAAATCATCCTCGTTTGTTCCTTCGCCTGTTATATTAATAATTGAGCCGACATTTATTCCAGGGTTATCGCTAACTCCGTTGGCAACTATAAGGTCCTTCGTCCTCTGCATTTTTTGCGTTTCTACATGTGTACCCAAACTTTGCTCATTGGGATAATAGCCAGTCATATAAAAGCTGTTCTCTTGTTTAAAAACATCTTCCGATCTGCTAAGAGCATGATCGCCAAATGGGTCGAGATCGCTTACCCTATAATCTTTGGTCGACTTTACATAGGTGTCGCTTTTAAGATAGTTATAGGTTATTGCCTTATAATTATTATTGTGAATACTAAGGGACAAATCAAAATCGCTTAGTGTGTTATCGATGGGCAAATCAATTTTTGGCGATTTTTTCAGTCGTCCAAAGTTTAATTCCTTTCCGTTATAAAAGCACCACTCCCCAAAACTATCTGCAATCCGGTTTAAAAAATGAAAACTACTCTCCTTATACTGAACAATATAAGGTATTTCACTAGTATATGCCGGATTGCAGATAATTGAAAGATCGTTTTGAGAAATCTGCCTATGTATTTGCGACACTATATCATTTAAAGTTTTATCGGAATAGGAACGGCAACTTGCCTGGCCATCCATTAAAATTGTAGGACTGTTTCCTCTTACAATAATCTCTTTATTACCGGCATTTCTTCTATCCAAACAAATATCAGTAACAATTCCAATAAACTCATTTTGTATGCTGTTCCCCGATGCTCTTGCAATTTCAAACTTTATTTCAACCTTTTTACCAATAAACTCTTTTGCCTGGGTTAAAATAGTAGTAGTATTACTAACAAACCCATCCATTGGTAAAATTAACTCAAAGCTATGATGCCAGTCGATTCGTTGACGAATAGAGCAATAGGAAACAGGAGAACAGGCATTTCCTCCAATTTTAACCGTTAATTTAACATTCTGTGCCAATTGTATTAAGGATTATTGGTAGTAAGATTATTTCTCAGGCCACTTATTCTCATGCTCAGCACCTCCTACTTTTATTTTCTTGGCAGAAATGGTAAACGATTCCATCATATTATCTCCACCTTGCCAGTGAAAACTTTCGCTATACTGAACAACAGAAGCATCTTCGAACTCCAGCTCTTTCATAAATGAGCCGGGTTGCGTTTCATCTTCAATTTTTATTTTGCCGCTAACTCTTTTGGTGGGATCACAAATCCAGGCAAAAGGTTCTGGTTTCCCCGATGTTTCTATGGTGAGTTGAATAACACCACCACGTACATTACCAGAAACACGCCCTGTTGGGTCATAGTCTCTGCTTAAACTGTACGAAAAATCGACAACTCGCACATCTGAGAGCGAATCGATATCTACTTTTGTTGAAAATGCCATTTTGAAAAGTTTTAGGTTTAACAATAACGTAAACTACATTGGTTATTTTTCAGCATATTCAGCTACCCACTCTTCTGCTGTGTTCCCTTTTGTGCCTCCTAGCCGCAATAAGAAATTTTTAGCAGGGAAAAATGGTGTTATGTGGATGTCAATACTAATCACCTTTGTTTCTTTATCTTGCTTAACATTGACAATTGAGAAGTTTTCAATTATTTTATCCCATCCTTTTATGCTTCCTAAGAACCGGCCAATTTCGTTTTTTATATCCATTTCAACTTTCGACGACCAGTTTACAAAAGCCTGACGGTTGAGAAAATCAATTATTACCTTGGCTACATAATCAAATACTCTTACAACCGAATATGTCTGCAATCCTATATCATTCCCATTGTACAGGGTTTTTGCCGACATTCCCATTACTTTACCAAATTCGTATACCATGGGTATTAGACCACGTTTCTCCAATTCAGTTATTTCGCTTTTCTTCATAATGAATTTAACCCCGTTTACCTCATTTATACCTCCGTGCATTTTACCTGCCACAGGTTGTGCTATTAGTGTATTATAAATTTTCCCGGCAAGGGCAGTTGAAGGGGGAATAAACAGATGATCTTCTTCATCCAAATCGGAATATTTTTCTCTTCCAACAAGCCAATTACAAGTAAGAATAACATTTGATTTATAAATTTCACCTCCGGTAAGTCCTGCCTTATCGAACTCTTCGATTACCGCTTCGGGGTCGTCGAGATGTTCAAAATCGGTTATAAGCATTACTTTGTTATTGTAGGCAATTTTTGACCATTTTTCGATTGCCTGGTTCGAACCCAGGTAACCCGGAATTACTAACAGCGAATAATTTTCCCGTAAATCGAGCCTATCGTAGTTGAGTTTTAACTCTTCAGTAATCCGATCGATCACCAGGGTATTTTCCATATCTTTCAATTTCTCGGGATCGGTATTGAAAATGGTAATATTCCTGATCTTGTCCTTTTCGGCATTCTTATAAAACAATGCCACCGACCGATATGCTGTTTCCAGCTCATGGGTTTCCTTTATTGCCTTTTTTAAGTTTGTGCTTAGCAATTTGGTGGCGTGCTCAGTTTTTTCCTGCGATGCAGTAATCATATCAGCTACATCTTCGCTACCGGAAACTAACTCTACCCATAAAGCCAGTTGGTTCCTTAGTTTTTCCCGCTCGTGTTTTTTGTTCGTATCGGTAAGAAAAATGTTTTTCCGGGCTTTGGCCTCAGGATCCATAGACCCAGATCCTTCCACAGTATCCTTAATAAGATCGAACCCCCCAAAATCCATTAATGTTTCAATGGTTTCCACCAGAGGTTTGCTTTCAACATTAATTAGTTCAGCAGTTTTTATTTTTTCCTGAACGGTTTTTTCCTCTTTTGTATCTTGTTTTTCAAGTGTAGTTGCCATGTGCTTATGTTTTTATGATTTTGCCCGATCTATTTCGTTTATTAAGGCTTGAAGTGCCTCTACAAAGTTTTTTTTCGATTCAGGATTTTGTAATGCGGTTTTTAAAATTTTATTGGTCTTTAGCTTTTTAATAATTGAATTACAAGCATCCTGTTGCGACTGAAGGTTTGTTAAAAAGTCGCTCTGGTTTACTATTCCTTCTTTTTTAAAATCCAATAAACTGTGGAATTTCAATTCTTCTTTTCGAAGAGCCCCGTTTTCTTCTTCAAACTCCACTTCCAGGCTTGGTTTGAAATGGTTAAATACATCATCCAGGGTTTTTAATCCTTTGGTTGGTTCAAGTTTAGATTCGAAGAAATATTAGCTATTGCTTCGAACGATTGCTGAGGAACCAGTTGTCCTCCAATTTCTACTTCGTTTAGCATAATTCTAATAATTAAACGTACGACATTATTTTGCTGTGACTTATTTTCCAATCGAATTCATCGTCTTTGTTTATGTCCAAATTAAGAGTATCGGAGGCTGCAACTTCGCCGTTAATTATCATTTTTGATATTGGCCGGCGTAAATTATTACGAATTACTGTATTTACAGGTCTTGCTCCATATTTGGGGGAAAATCCTAACAGGGCCAGTTTTTCTTTTGCCTTGTCCGAAATTTTAAGCGTAATTTCGCTCTGTTCCAGCATTTTCA
The DNA here is from genome assembly GCA_020048915.1 of Bacteroidota bacterium. Taxonomy (GTDB): domain Bacteria; phylum Bacteroidota; class Bacteroidia; order Bacteroidales; family JAAUTT01; genus JAAUTT01. The sequence goes on from JAIFLU010000188.1 coordinate 26,935, forward strand.
TAAATTTCTTCAGATGTATTTCAAAAATACTTCCGATATTTTCCAGGGTAATTGGCGCAAATGGCAAAATCTCAGTAATCCTGGCCAGGAATTCAGGCCTGAAATAGCGAGCCATTACTTCCATTAACTCGCTATTGGATGGCAATCCCTTTTTAGCAAATTTTTCAATAATCAAATCGCTCCCTACATTGGAAGTAAACAGTACAATAGAATTTGTAAAATCTCCTTCTTTTCCAAGCCTGTCGTGCAGTTTTCCTTCGTCCATAATTTGAAGGAAAACATCAAACACCGATGGGTGCGCTTTCTCAATTTCATCGAATAATAGAACGGCATAGGGCTTTTCCCGTATTTTATTCACCAGCAATCCCCCTTCCTTATACCCTACATATCCCGGAGGGGCTCCATACAGTAAGGCGGCTGAATGTTCTTCCTTGAACTCCGACATATCAAAACGAATCATGGCCGATTCATCATTAAAAAGATATTCGGCCAGGGTTTTCGACAATTCGGTTTTACCGGTACCTGTTGGCCCTAAAAGGAAAAACGAACCAATAGGTTGCCCTTGTTTTGTTAACCCTGCACGCGATTCAAGAATAGATTCCGATAGTGCTTTAATGGCGTAATCTTGCCCTACTACCTTCGATTTCAGATATTCTTCAATTTTTAACAGCTTCTCTCTTTCACTGGTTTGGATTTTACCTAACGGTATCCCGGTTTTAGTAGAAACAACCGCAGCAATATCGGTACTAACAATAGTTCCCTTTTTATTGGAAGCCAGAACTTCGAGGTTACATAAAACATTGGTAAGATACTCTGCGTATTTATTGGCATCGTCGAATTTCGCCTCCGACTGGTCGAGTTGACTGGATAATATAGGGCTAATCTGGCTTCTTATTTGATATTCGAACCAACTTAATTCAGCCAGAAGGTCGCTTTTCACTTCATGAATAATAACTTCCAGTTTCCTTTTCAATCCCTGAATTCCTATAAGCGATACTTCGTCCATTATTTTAATCGAAGCCATGGTCCGATCAATTAAATCGATGGCCGAATCGGGCAATTTGCGCTCCTTTAAATAGCGTTTTGCCAGAAATACTGCTTCCTTTATGGTTTCATCGGCAATATTAATTGTGTGATGCTTTACATATAATGGCATTATATGTTTTATCATCCTGAAGGCCTTTTCGGCATTTGGTTCTTCAACTCTAAGTACTTCAAACCTCCTGTTAAAAGCCTCTTCGGGTTCTATAAACTCCCGGTATTCTTCGTTGGTAGTAGCTCCAATAAGGGTTAACTCGCCTTTGGTTAGTTCGGGTTTGAGCATATTTATGACACCGGTTCCCAAAGACCCTGTTGTATCGAAAAGAGAATGGATTTCGTCGATAAAAAGTATTGCTTTTTCAAATGTTTTAACCTCTTTAATTATCGACTTTACTCTATCTTCTATTTCTCCTTTATAGGAAGCCCCTGCAGCTAATGCCCCCAAATCTAATTCAAAAAGAATAGCATCTTTCAGGTTTGCAGGGACTTTCCCTTCGGTAATCAACAGGCAAAGCCCATCTACCAGGGCAGTTTTGCCAACACCGGGATCACCCAGGATCAGTACGTTTGGTTTGGTCCTGCGGCTTAAAATTTCGATCATTATCCTTGTTTCGGCATCACGGCCAATAATTGGATCTGTTTTACCCTCTTTTGCCAGGGAAGTTTTATCGATACAGAAGTTGAAAAGTGCTTTTACCTGGGTACTTTTCCGGGATGATGGTTTGTGCACATCTTTGGTGTAGGTTATTGACTCAATGGCTCCCGATTCGGTTAATATAAAATCGGTAATTTCTTTCGGAGTAAGAATAAACGATTTAAGTTGGTCGTTTGTAAAAGCAAGGTTGGGTTTACACAAGGCGATTAATATACATACCGGCTCAATGGCCTCCATGGATAGTTTTAACCGGACAACATCGGCTTCTTCAAAAATCTTAGCAATTTTTGCATCTCCGGTAGGCTCTGCCTCAATTTTGCCGCACTTGGAAAGGTCTTCCATTCTTATTTCGGCCCATTCCTTGATATAATTTATATCTTTCCCTAACCGGGTAAGCGTATCGATCAATCCAACATCTTTATGTAACAACGCTTTTAGGAGGTGCGCGGCCGAATATTGCTCATGCTGGTATTCGCGGGCTATTTTTTGGGCAATGCTAATTGCCAACTTCGCCTCTTCCGAAAGGGGATTAAGTTCTGACATGGTTACTTTTATGTTATTAATACTTCAATAATAATACACCTATAAATCAATAGTCTCAAAATGAATAGTCAGTAGTCATCCTTTAAATTTTTGTTCTTCTTAAAGGGTGATTTTAAAATATAATTTGACCTTTTATTATGATTATAACTCAATTAAAGTCGACTAACAGTGTATTTTATTCTCACATTGTACAACCTATGATTATTATCACTTTGGGGACTTTCAAAAATTAAAGAATACCGATAAGTTGAATTATAAACTTTCTCATCGAGAATAAAACCCATATTTCTGGCAATCGGATTACTTGGAGAATCTGTTTCACTTGAAGTTACAGATCCTAAATTTAATCGTGTACTTGCACTTGAAGTGGTTTTACGGAAATACACAGTCATATTATTGGTACTGCAATCCACATAATAAACCCGAATCTCAGTAATTGTTGCCTCATCTGGCAAATGTACGGTTGCAAAAGCTTTCCATGAACCACTTATGCCAGTAAAGCAGCCATATTCCTGATCGGGATGTAAGGCCCAAGCATTAGTATTTCCGTTATTCGAAGAAAACTCAGAGCATCCGACGTAATAATAGCAGGTTTTGGGATTATCATATTTATAATAACCCGACAATTCTATATTTCCGCTAATATCCAATTTTTCTGTTGGTTCTGTAGTTCCAATTCCAACTTTACCTTCTGTATAATAAATTCCACCAGGTACATTATTCCATTGAGTATTGCCAGGATCTCCCTTAACTCCTTGGGAACCTGCATCCCCTTTATCGCCCTTTTCACCTCTATCACCTTTCACTCCCTGAATTCCTTGACTTCCTTGTGTCCCAGCATCTCCCTTTTCGCCTTTTTCACCTTTATCCCCTTTATCACCCTTTTCGCCTTTTACCCCATTTGCTGCATATAATGCATATGGTACACTTAAAAGCTGGGTGGATCCCATTTCTGTGCCATCAACTAATATTTTTAAAAAGTATGGCCCGTTAGCCCAATCAATGGCGGCAAAAGTAGTAGGGTCCTTTACTCCAATCTCCAGATTTACCATTCCATAGGTATTTGTTGTAACAGAGTGAGTCTCGGAATATACCCCTACTCCAGTTGCACTTCCTTTTATAATAGATACCTGAATGTTTACAATAGAATTATCTTTAGGAAGCCCTGCCGCACTGCGTATTACTGCCTGATAATTAAATTTATTAGGGGTTTGGGCTAATATATCATGATTTAAAAACAATATGAATAGTATGCATGTAAATCTAAAAATCGAAATACAAGTCTTTACTAAGTTTTTCATAGTTTATTGTTTTACAATTTTTATAACCTTAATCTCGAACGATTTTTGAAATACTTTAATGAAATAGGTCGAAGGGGCTAAATTTTCAAAACTAATGACCGATTCAGCATTGTCAATTGTTTTCTTTTCAATGTTTCCTCCGTTTAAATCGTAAAGTATATAATAGAGATCTTTGGGATTCTCAACCTTTAATGTAATTAATCCTTTTACTGGATTTGGAAACGCTGTTATTTCGAAATCAAGTTGTTTAACTTCTTGAACATCTGTAATAATTAATTCTGATTGAAACCCTTGTGATAAGATCAAATTCGCAGAATTGAATGTTCCAACAAAACATTCGCCTATTGTAAATGAGACTGAACCAGAGCTGTTTTTAAAAAATCCTCCTGCTGAGGAAATAGTTCCTACCTGCTGTGCAGATAAAGCAATGGCGAAAAAAATTAAAAATAAGGCTACACTCCATTTGTTTTTCATATTTCCCTCCTTTAATTATTAATAATTAAATGTGTAAAAAATATAAAAGGCCAATTGAATCAATATGAATATATGACGGCTACCCGTTTAGAATAATTCCCCAGAAAGCTTATGGACTTTAATAATTGCTGTTTAATTGAGTTTTCATTTTCAAAAACATAATGAATTGTTAATAATTCATAAGCTATTCATTGAAAATCGAAATACAAGAAGAAAAGATTCGTTGAAATACTAGTTTTATTAGAAATTTCTGCTGATTTTAAACTACTATGAAAGTTAATAAATATTTGACCAACAGTCAATTTAATAAAGCCTTTTTTGATAAGACAAAGTAATAATCTTCTTATCTGTTACATGAGAGAAGAGGATAATCTACTTATAAAATTATTTTGTTATAAGTGACAAACGGCGAATATTAAAAGATAAACGTTATAAAATCATCCTTTACTATAAAACTATTGGAATGCGAAATATATAAACATTATATCCTTGATTTTTAGCACCTAAATTGACTTCCTTGTTTTTTTTGTGTAAATTTAGAAATCATTATAATCCTACCTAATCATGAAAAAGTTTTATTTGTTTACGCTGCTTTTAGGGTTGATTGGGGTCGAATTTTATGCCCAGGAAAAAATTAGCGGAAAATCTGAGCCAAAGGCTTTCATATTAAATAAGGAATCAAAACTCAACCTTTCGCCAGATCTCGTTGCAACCCTTCAATTTAGTGAACAAAACGGAGATAGTATTATTGAAGGAGGAGAGACAGCAATCCTTAAAATTTCATTAACGAATAAAGGCAAAGGAACTGCTCAAGGGTTAAAACTTAGATTAGCCGATGAAACTATCGATTCTTCGATGTTGTTTGTTAAGGAGCAATTATTAAATTCGCTCGGACCAAATATGACAGTTGATATTACTATTCCCATAACCACAAATCTTAACTTAAAAACCAGGAAACACATACTTCATATAAATATAGATGAAAGAAATGGCTTCAACATGGACCCATCTATAACCCTCATTTTATATACATTAGAATACCGTAGACCTCAACTTGTTTTTAAAGGATTTGAATTATGCGATACCTGTAAAGGCACAAATGCCATAATAAAGGATAATAACTTACAAGCTGGCGAAACTATACGCATGAATGTTCGGGTTCAGAATATTGGCTATAATTTAGCCCGGAATGTTAAGTTTTCAATATCATACAATGATCAGAATATTAACATGTTAAACAATTCAGGAATATTAGGCGACATGGAAATTGGTGAAGCCAAACAAATTATAACGTTTGTTTCCCCTAATAAAAATTTCAAAAACACACAGTTGCCATTGTTTTTATCGCTTTCGCATGACAAAGGCCTCGGCAATTTGGACAAGTTCCCAATACCACTTACAATAAATCAAAAGCCCCAGGAAAATAAAACGTTTGAAATAAAACCTGACATGAATAAATTTAAACAACCTGAAGCTCTACCAATAAGTATAAAAAATATAGAACAAGCTCCTTTTTCGAGGACCAGACGGAATAATGCGATTGGTATAGTTATTGGAATTGAAAACTATACCGATCTGCCCAAAGATCCCTATGCCGAAAATGACGCAAAAATTATTTCGAACTACTTTAAAAACACTTTAGGTATTTCTCTGGTTTTAACCTTTACCAGTGATCAGGCAAAGTGGGTTTTTTTCGATGATATGTTCAACCTCGAAA
>JAIFLU010000170.1 GCA_020048915.1 Bacteroidota bacterium
TAAAAAGTATATTTTTTTTTAATAATAATTTGATGGTTTTATCGTATTGAATTAGGCCTAACACATTAAATATTAATTATATAAATTAATGGAAATATTTGATTAAGCTATTCGGTTTCTACCAAATATTATTAAGATTTTCACCGACTACTAAATAATATGTTTTTTTTAGCAAATTACTCGTGGAATTTTACCGGGTGGATCTCCAGCTTTCCTTTCGGATTACTAACGGTACATGCTTCAATGTAACTTCCATGTTGAAAGGCTATTATATACGAATTATTTATACATTCGCTGAGGATTCGTGCTTTTTCCTGTTTTGCTAGAACCTGATCCATATCGTATGCCATGTTGATATCCGGATCGAGGTGTGCTGAAGAGGGAAATAAATCAGCTCCAAAAAGAATGGTGTCATCATTTACCCTGATAAGCGGTATTAGCTGCCCTCGGGTATGGCCATTTACTATTTTGAAATATATTCCTGGAAGGTAGCCCCCTTCCTCCCCAATAAAACGGATGGGATAAAAATCGGGTAACGGTTTGATATTTTCTTCGGGGAAGGATTCTTTCTCCGTTTCTGAAGGATTTAATGCAGTTTTCCATTGTTCCGACGTAATCCAAAGTTGTGCTTTTGGAAAAGCGGGTACAATATTTTCTCCTTCTTTCAACAGGCACCCTCCGCAATGGTCGTAATGAAGGTGGGTTAGAATAACATCGGTAATATCGTTTTTAGTAAGTCCTATTTTGGCAAGCTGATCGTCAATCTGATATTCCCCTTCGAGTTGAAATGGCCTGAAAAATGAAAAAGATTGTTTGTTTCCAAATCCGGTATCGATCAAAATTCGGGAATCACCCTTTATTATCAGCATCGACCTCAACACCCACGATGAAAGTCCGTTTCCGGTTTCGGGATATATTTTCCGCCAGTCCTTATTGGCAGAATCCACCATGTTTGCACCGGGAACAACAAATTTATTGAAATAGACAGGAAATATTTGTGTAGGAAAAGAAAGTGCCATCGCTTAACTTATGTATGGATCAAAGCTACTTAAAAACCTCGGAGGTTTTAAAAGTTCTGGAGGTTTGCCGAGAAGTTTTATAATCAGGAAGCCTCATCCCATTGCTTTTGGAGTGTTTGTAACGCAATGGGCAGTTCTTTCTCCATATCAGTCCAAATGCATTCAATGGTGAGTTTTCCTTTATACCGAATTTTTTTTAATGCTGAAAAATAGGAACGGAAATCGTCGCCTGCAACACCTGGGGCAGCTCTTTTTTCTTTTTCGGCAATATGGGTATGTTTAAGCAAATCTCCCGCTTTCAAAATAGAGTCTGCTTTTTCTCCATTTTTAAGCATATGATAGATATCGGCAAGCAAGCGGATATGGGGATGATTTATTTCGTTGGTAAACCATATACCTTCTTCGACGGTATTCAGAATATTGGTCTCGCCATAATTTAGTGGCTCTAATACAATTGTTACCTTATATTTTTCGGCAATGGGTGCAAGTTTTTGGTTTAGTTCAATAAACTGCTGTTTGGCTTTGCTGGCATCAAATCCATCGGGTATCCGCCGTGAGCCTCCACTTCCAAATACGAGTATTTGCATGCCCGATTGTTGCATCCGTTTAAATGTTGTTTCGCCCCATTTAAGAATTTGATCGATATTTACATCGGGACCCACTGATTTCATATCGCCGGGAAGAAAACCATTCACAGCATGCAACTTTAGTTTGCTCTTGTGGAGTTTCTCTAATTTCACAGCAAATGCTTCGTCACTTTCCTTGGGTATGAGAAACTTTCCAACCGTTTCTTCCAGAAAATTAAATCCACTCTTTAATACCAAGTCGCTGTTATCAATGATTGTGCAAACTCCCAGCTCAATAGTATAATTCTCCCCCAAAAGCACCCTGGAATACAGTTTTGTAGGGATGACAAGAGAAGAAGCTGAGACAATGAATGTAGATTGGAGAAATTTCCGTCGGGTAGTCATGGCAGTTCGTTGTTACAAATTTTAAATCGAAGATAATAGTATGAAAAATTTGGAGTAATAACAATTGCGAAAAGAGCAATTTTGAATAATATCTTTGGAGAAATGCATTTCAACGCACATCCACCAAAAGGTGACAAGTTTTTCCTCCTCTGCGGAACGATTCCAGAATCTCGACTTTAACCAGCTTCCCGAGAGCTGTTTCAAATTGCAGCGAGCGTTGCATATATTCTTTGCGGTCCATCATTAAATTTGTTTGGTTACGAATATGAACCCAAAAAAATACTTTATCCTTTCAGATTTATGAATAGTATAATCTTTTTAACTGAATTATTTCAGAAAACTTATCTTTCCATATTTATGTTTCAAATTAATCCTTTATCTTAATTCCTGCATATAATTTGATCTATGGCTTCATTAAAAACCGACCTTTCGAAATTCGATAACTCCTGGTTCGATACCGGAGCCGGGCGATTCAAACGGACGTTATGGTATTACACGAATGCCTGGGTATTCAAAAAATATTGGCTTCCCGTATCTGGCATTAAATGTTCTTTATTAAGGCTATTCGGAGCCCATGTGGGAAAGGGAGTGAATATTAAACCTGCCGTCAATATTAAATACCCCTGGAAACTTTCTGTGGGCGATTATAGTTGGATTGGCGAAGAGGTGTGGATTGATAACCTCGATCGGGTAACTATAGGGGCTCATTGTTGCCTTTCGCAGGGAGCTTTGTTGCTCTGCGGAAATCATAACTATACGAGCGAGTCGTTCGATTTGGTTACCTTACCAATTATGCTCGAAGACGGGGTATGGATTGGTGCCCGAAGTGTGGTTTGCCCGGGTGTGACATGTAAAAGTCATTCGGTTTTAACAGTAGGTTCCGTTGTTACAAAAGAGATGGAAACCTATGGAATTTATCGCGGAAATCCGGCAGAGTTGGTCAAAATGAGAGAAATAAAAGCACAAAGTGAAAATTGAAATAGCTTGAAATTTTTTTTTGAGCGTTAAAAAAATGACAGGTGATTAAAATTTCTATTATTACAGCGGTTTATAATAATCGGGAGCATTTACAAAACTGCTTCGAATCGGTTTTTTCACAAACCTATTCCGATATTGAATACATCGTTGTGGATGGAGGTTCTACCGATGGAACCATTGATGTTATTAAAAAGTATTCCTCAAAAATAACTACCTGGATTTCGGAGCCCGATCGCGGCATTTACGATGCCCTGAACAAAGGGATTTTGATGGCTACCGGAGACGTTATTGGCTTTTTGCACTCCGACGATCTATTGAATTCTTCGGAAACGATTGCTCATATCGCCAATTCCTTTGAAGTTACGAAAGCAGATGCTGCATATGGCGATTTGGTATACATCTCCAAAGAAAATCCGGATAAAATTATCCGCTATTGGAAAAGTTCAAACTTTACGCCTCCATTATTGCGAAAAGGGTGGATGCCTCCACATCCCACGTTATTTGTAAAAAGCTCCTGGTATAAATCAAAAAAAGGGTTTCGAACTGACTTTCGTATTTCGGCCGATTACGATCTTATTTTACGTTTATTTTCTGATCGGAATTTTAAAACTTGCTACCTGTCCGAAGTAATTACACGAATGCGCCTGGGTGGCGCCAGCAATCGCAGTGTAAAAAATATTTATTTGAAAAGCAAGGAAGATTATATAGCCCTCAAAGAATCAAAAGTAGGTGGTTTTTATACCCTTTTTAGAAAGAACTTTCAAAAAATTATTCAATTTGTTGTGAAACCTGGATGAAGCAGTGCAAAAGAAAAGAGTATTTTCTTTCTGATTTGGAATCTTTTATAATGAGACCAATCGATTATGAAAAAAACCTTCTCTTGATTCTTTTCCAAAACACCTCCGTTACCTTCTCATTTTCGTCGTTATAATACCCTTGTCCTTTTCCATAGCCGTATCCATACGAATATCCGTAGCGGTATCCATACTTACGGCCGTAAAGTCCATTACCAAATTTAATATCGTTAATAACGATCCCCAGGTTAGCCACCTCCTTTTTAGCATGCAGTTCTTCTACCAATCGCAGTACATCTTTTGTAGAATAATTCAGCCTCACTACAAAAATCATGACACTGGCAAAGCGAGACAAAAGCATAGCATCTGTTACAATTGCAAGTGGAGGGGTATCTAATATCACAATATCAAAATCGGCCATAGCTTTGTGGATAAACTCTTCCATGCGAGGCGTTTCAATAAGCTCGGCTGGATTAGGAGGCACCGGACCGGCCATTGAAATAAACAGGTTATTTATATTGGTAGGAACAATTATTTCTTCATAGGTAGCCTTTTCAATTAGGTAATTACTAAGCCCCACCTGGTTTTCCATATTAAAAACCTTATGGATTTTGGGCTTACGTAAATCGAGGCTTAGCAGGAGTGTTTTCTTGTTCGACTGTGCCAGTATGGCTGCCAGGTTAATGGCTGTAAATGTTTTTCCTTCGCCGCTAATAGTCGATGTAATACAGATTACCTTTTTATTATTATCGCGCAGAAAATATTGCAAATTCGTTCGTAATGCCCTAAACGATTCTGCAATTGCCGACTGCGGATTGGCCGATACAGGAATTTCTGAATCCCGGTCGTTATGACCAATGGTGCCAATAATAGGGATTTGGGTAATCCGTTTTATATCGTCGGGCTCGGTAATTTTGGTATTAAAAAATTCTAATAGTATCAGAATTCCAATAGGAATAAGGGTACCCAGCAGTAGCCCTGTAGTTTTGTTTTGAGAACTTTTTGGGGATATTTGGTATCCATTCTCCGGTCTGGCAATATCAAGAATTTTATTATCGGCTACGTTCGAAGCTTTTGCAATAGCAGCATCGGCTCGTTTTTGAAGAAGGAAATTATAAATCTCATCGTTCAATTTATAATTACGCTGAATATTTAAAAATTTACGCTCGTTTGAAGGCAATTGTACCATTTCGGCCTCAATTACCTGCAACTGGTAATCAATTTCTTTCATATTCCGCGAGGTATTTTTATAAGCTTCTGAAATGCCTTCTTCCAACGCATCCAATGCTGAACGGATTTTTTGATCGATAACAGCTATTGCCGGGTTATTTTTGGTAGCGCTATAAAGCAATGTTTTCCTTTCTTTATAAAAATCAATCAACTCGTTCAAGCTTGAGGATAGCGTAGCTTGCGAAATTCCTATAAACGCAGGGGCAATTACATTACTGAAATCGCTTTTTGAAGCAAGGTAATCCTTTAAATACTGATAGTACTTTAGTTCAACTTCAAACGATACTTTTTCTTTCTGGAGATCGGTAATCCTCGAAAATAACAATTGTCCTTCTTCAGATATACCGAGGGTCCTGGTAAGCGATTTAAACGACTGAAGTTTGTCTTCGGCAATTTTTAAGGAATCGACTACAATGGCCAATTGTTGGTCGATAAAATTCATAGTATTTATAGCTGTTTGATTCTTTTCTTCCAAACCGGTACGAATATAAACTTCCATAATTTTATTAAGGTAATCTGCTTCCATTTGCGCCACGGCCCCAACAATACGTAGAGTTAAAATGGTACCTTTTCTTTCGTTGGCGGCAATGGTGAGTTTCGACGCATACCCATTCGCTAAACTGTTCTTATCGTTTACTATAAAGAAATAATTGTCTTCGGTAGATGGAACAAAATAGTCGGGGTTATTTAAATCGATGGTAAAGTTGAAAGATGCATGCCGGAAGTATTCTCCATACCGAAGTTTTTTACGGATATTCAAATTTCCTTCAATAAATACTTCATAATATTGGTTCGAAAGTAGCGTAATATTTACGGGAAAACCAATACTGGTATTGGCACTCGAATCCAATTCCACTTTAAATGGAGCAGATTTGTATAATAACGACTGCCGAATGTTTCCTTTTTTATAGTAACTGATATCGAAATCGAGTTCCGATACCGCTCTGTAAGCCATTTTATAGGATTTCAGAATGGCAATTTCGTTCTCAATATTTTTTCGGGCATTAAAACGGTCGAGGGCATTAATAACCATCTCGGCAGTAGACTTACGTTCATCGTTAATAATGAGGGTTGCACTTACGGTATATGCCGGGTCAGAATATCGGTTTACCATAATTGCGAGGGAATAAGCAACGGCAATAGAAATAACCACCCAGTACCAATTTCGCAATACACGGGTTATTACTTTTCGGATATCAAATGTTTGCTCCGATCCAACAGGATATTCGGTATCCGCCATGCTATTTATTCGTATTGGTAATTAATACTACCATTGCTACCATGGAAGTAATAAGACTCATAATTCCGGAATATTCTGACAAACGCATACGAAAGGTGGTCGTTTTTAAAGGTTCAACATATACAATATCGTTTGGTTGCAGATAATATTGTGCCGACGATAATAAATCGCGTCTGGTAAGATCAACCTCAATTACTTTGGTGTAATTAAGATAGGAGCGCAAAATGGTTATTTTTTTTCTGTTGCCATTGTAGGTAACCCCGCCAGCCATCGAAATTACTTCCAGTATATTGGCCCGGTCGCTAAATACAGTTTGCATGCCTGCACCTCCCACTTCTCCCAAAAAATAAATTTTAAAACTTAACAGCTTCACTTCGGCACGGGCATCTTTAATATATTCCTCGGCCAACTTTTGAATTAATGCGGTAGCTTCGTCAACGGTTAATCCAGCCATCATTACCCTTCCCAAAACTGGCAGGCTTATATATCCTTCTTTATCTATAGAGTGGCCAAGCAAGTAATAGCTCCCTCCCGATGCCCCACTGGAGCTGCTGTTACTGGTGGCTACATCGTTGTTAAACATTTCAGTAACATTCTTATCCAGACTTATAATATTGACCCGAAGAATATCAGCAGGCTGAAGCTTATATGGAGTAAAAACTTTATTAAAAATACTATCCTTCATATTTGCCTGGGAGGGCTGAATATAAGTGAACCGTTTATATTGTCCACACGAAAACAAAACGAAGACTATGAATAAAAGAAAACCTGTTTTTTTCATATTTTTTGGGTGTAAATCACAAACCTACATGAATTTTGCTAATTGCGCAACGGTAACTTAAAATTATAATAAAATGGACACATTAAAACAGGCATGCTAAGAATATATATGCAAATTTAGCAATTCTGGGCTGTGATAATTTAACTTCCCATAATAAAGGACAAATTTAGCTCCCCATAAAAATGTTTAAGCACTTTGTTTATTTACCTGAAAATAGAATTACTCCCTTTCATTTGCTAATTATTTATAAGAAAATTAGAAATAAAGCATTAATTGCTGCCGCCAAGTTGTTGAGGTGTTGTTCAAAATTTTAATATTTGTACATTTGACGCTAACTTATTTGATAGAATGGATATATGGGTATTAACTATGATGATTGTTGGGAAAAGGTAAAAGAGGGCGATGTAAAAGCTTTCGAAAATCTTTTTAAAACAAGCAACTCGGCTTTATGCCTCTATACTCTTCATTTTACAAAAGACATTTTTATTGCCCAGGAAATTGTTCAGGACCTCTTTTTAAGTCTCTGGCAAGGGAAAGAAAAGATTAACATCAAGGGTTCTTTCAAATCCTATCTTTATCAATCGGCACATAATAAAGCTATTAACTATATTATTCAGCAAAAAACCCGTAAACAAACTGTCAACAAATTGTTTCCTGACGAAGTTTGGCTTAGTTTACAGGAAAAAAATAAAATCGATGCAAATTTTATCGAACAGTTAGAAGCAGACGAAACTGAAATAATTGTCAATAATGCTATAAATACCCTTCCGGAACAATGTAATAAAGTTTTTACGTTAAGCAGGTTCGAAGGAAAATCCATTGAAGAAATAGCCGATTTATTAAAAATTACTACTCACACTGTTAGGTCGCATATTTACAAAGCTTTAGAGATTATTCGGGGCTCTTTAGAAAAAAAAGCTTAAAAAAATCATTTTTCGACTCATCAAAATCAATAAAAATCTTGTCATAATTTTTAGATAATCAATTATGGAGAATTTCGAAAATATTAGTGAGAATATTAGGATGTTATTTGTCAGTTATTTAACTGGCAAAATGACTACCGAAGAATTGCAAGAATTGCAAGACTGGCTTTCTTTACATCCCGACAACAAAAAATATCTTGATCATTTTGCAAAAACGTGGGAAATAAGCAAAAAATCTTTAAATAAAGGCTTAATTAGCGATGAATTGCAATGGAACAACCTTCAATCAAAAATTGCTGTTGCTGAACTGCAATTGAATGATACTGCTTCACGAAAGGTATGGTTTCTTCCATTATTAAAAGTTGCTGCATCCTGGGTACTTATATTTGGATTGGGGGCTATATTATCCTGGCTTGTGCTAAAACCAAGCCGTCAAAACTATAACGCACTTACCGAAATTACCTCGCCGCTTGGTGCCAAAAGTCATGTTAAACTGCCCGATGGTACGGAAGTATGGCTTAATGCCGGTAGTAAAATTGTTTACAGCAATAGTTTTAATGAAAAGGAAAGAAAAGTTTACCTTACAGGGGAGGCATTTTTTGACGTTTTTACGAACAAAACAAAACCTTTCACGGTTCAAACAAGTGATATTGTTGTAAGGGCATTTGGTACAAAGTTTAATGTTAAAGCATATCCCGACGAAAAAACCATTACTACTACTCTGGAAGAAGGAAAAATAGATGTAATGGTAGTAAATGAAGGCAGCAAAAAACTAAATCCAATTATTCTGCAACCAAAACAAAAAGTAGTTTATTATAAAGAGGACAATGTTTTAGACAATCTGAAAAATGAAACTGATATAGCTAGTGCTGCTGCTAAAGAAGTAAAAACAGAAAGCCCCTCTATAAAAGAAAATATTGCTGTAGATAGTAATATTAATACAGAGCTTTATACTTCGTGGAAAGAAAAAGAGTGGATTATTGAGCGGATACCTTTTGAATCCTTGGTTCCAATGCTTGAACGGAAGTTTAACATGAAAATCACCTTTAAGGATCCGGAACTAAAGAGCTATAAATTCACAGGCACAATTCAGAACGAAACAATTGACCAAATAATGGAAGCATTAAGGTACACCGCGCCAATGGACTATAAAATTGTGCGTGATACAATTATCTTAACCATTAATCAAAAGCTTAAGAACCGTTATAAGAGTATTACCAAACCTTAATAGAATGAACATTAACCCAAACCTAAAAGAAAGGAGTAGTGAATGAGTCCACCTCTACCTTAAAAAAACAGAGGGCATAGTTTGAGCCTATACCCTCATTAACAGAATTTTGTAAGATCCATTGTATAAATCTAACACTTCAAATGTATGAAAAAAAAACATTTCTGGGCAAGATATGCCCGATACTTTCTCTTTTCAAACAAACTATTACTATTTATGAAACTAATTATTTTGATTACCTGTGTTCTCACGGTTAATGTCACTGCATCGGTTTATTCGCAGAACTCGCGATTGAATCTTGATGTTCAGGATAAATCAATACGCGAGGTGCTTAGGGTTATTGAAAAACAAAGCCAATTTCGCTTTTTTTACAATGACGATTTTACCGATTTAGATAAAACGGTAACTATTGCTATGGAAAGCAAATCGATTGAAGATATCCTTTCTATTCTTCTGAAAAAATCGGAAGTAACCTACAAGGTTATGGATAATAATTTTGTGGTAATTACACCAACCGAAATGGCTCAGGAGCGCACTGTTACGGGTGTGATAACTGACTCAAAAGGCGAACCACTTCCAGGTGTAAATGTGGTTATTGAAGGAACAACACTAGGTACAGTAACTAATGTTGATGGTAAATACTCGTTAAATGTCCCTTCTGATCAATCGGTATTGGTTTTTTCATTCGTTGGATTTTTAACTGAAAAGATATCTGTTGGAAATCAATCTACAATTACCCTTTCAATGGTTGAAGATATTCAAAGTCTTCAGGAAGTTGTTGTAACCGCACTCGGCATGAAACGCGAGCAAAAAGCTTTAGGTTATGCAATAACACAACTCAAAGGCGACGACATAATCAAATCAAATATTGTTAACCCCATTACAGGCCTTCAGGGGAAAGTAGCTGGAATGCAGATCAATATGGGGAACGGTGGTCCACAATCGGCTAACCGTATTTTGATTCGGGGTAATTCAAGCTTAGGAACAAATAACCAGCCTATATTTGTGGTTGATGGTGTTATTATCGATAACTCTGTAACCGACAATACTGAATGGGGAGCTGCGCTTGATTTTGGAAATGAAATCAAAAACCTGAATTCAGATGATTTTGAAACTGTTTCAGTTTTAAAAGGTGCTGCCGCAACTGCACTGTATGGATCGAGGGCTGCAAACGGGGTTGTGCTTATTACAACAAAGAAGGGGAAAAAAGGAGAAGGATTAGGAGTAAGCCTTAGCCAATCCATGACCTGGGATGATGTTTATGATTTCCCGGATTTCCAGAATGAATATGGTTCCGGTCTATTGCCTGTATGGTCGAAGAATCCTGACGGTTCAGATAACAGGACCACTACCGAAACCCTAAATTTTGGTCCAAAATTCGATGGACTGCCTTATACCCGTAATGGAAAGGAATACATACATTCGGCGAAGCCTGACAATATTAAACAGATGTACCAAACCGGAAAATATAGAAATACAAATTTCGCTTTGCAGGGTGGTGACGATAAAGGTACATTTAGATTCTCATATTCGAACCTGCAATCGAATGGTGTAACATTTAATAATGAATTTAAAAGAAATAGTTTTAGCTTTAATGCCAGCCGTCAGATAAGTTCCCGAATAAACGCCGATGCTGGTTTCTCCTGGATTAAATCGGATACTAAGAACCCTACTTTTCAAGGGGGCGGACGTTCTCCTAGTATTGGCTAAATAATTATAAGAATCCTAAAGGAGATGGATTTAACAACCTCGATCCATTTAATAGCTATTCAAGGAATATTTGGGAATATCTCGAAAATAATTACTTACAAGAAGATAACAATTTCAGATCGTATCTGGATATCGATTTTAAGATTCTGGACTGGTTAACATTTACTGCAAAGGGTGACATGAATCGTTTATACCTCACAAGGGAAGATAAAAAATTGGCTGATGGTGAGAGTAATTACACAGGTTCCGGTTACTCTATTGAAGAAAGTAAAAAAGAACAATACAAGGTCACTGCTTTATTAAGTGCGGTAAGAAAGATAAATGATTTTACTATTAACGCCACTGTAGCTGCAGAACAATGGGATACCCGCAGAACATGGCAGGATAGCTGGACAGTAAACGGTTTAAGGGTACCTGGTAAATTCGATATTAAAAACTCTGTAAAGCCTGCCGAAACTGATGGTCTAAAAAATACCGACAGAAAGAGGATAAACAGCGTTTATGCATTTATTAATGCCGATTACAAGGGTCAAATCTTTCTCGATATTACCGGCAGAAACGATTGGTCTTCCTCTTTAATTTATTCGGATGGGACAGGTGAAGTATCTTATTTTTATCCATCTGTTTCCAGTTCATGGATATTTACAGAGACCTTTGATTTACCTTCGTTTTTCACCTTTGGGAAATTAAGAGGGTCGTATGCCATTGTGGGTAACGATACTGATCCTTATTTGACCAGCATTGGTTATTATAAGTTGGATGGGACATTTAAGAATAGTTTTGATGGCAACGAATATCCCTACTATTCCTTCGATTCCGAAGCTTTACGAAATTCAAATTTAAAACCTGAAAAACAACATTCTATTGAATTTGGAACGGAAATGAAGTTTTTCAATAACCGTTTAGGGTTGGATCTTGCATGGTACAAAACAAATACAAAGAATCAGATTTTAGCATTGTCGCAAGCAGCCGAATCGGGTGTTTCCAGCAGGTGGATTAATGCAGGTAATATTCAGAACTCAGGGATAGAACTGGTTATTTCCGGGAAGCCTATCGATACTCCAAACTTCGGATGGGACCTTACTGCAAATTATACAAGAAACAGAAATAAAATTGTAGAGTTGGCTCCTGATGTTGAGAAATATTATATTGAAGGAGGCGGTATGGATTGTGCTGCTTGGGCTACTGTTGGCGGGGCCTATGGTGATATTTACACTGCTTATGCTTACAAACGGAATGCTAAAGGCGAGAAAGAATTGAATTCAACAGGAGGTTGGATTCGTGCTGGTACTCAGGAAAAAATTGGCTCTTTGCAACCCGACTTCTTAGGTGGAATTTTATCGGTGCTCCGGTATAAAAACCTTTCTCTGAATATGTTATTCGACGCCCGGTTTGGGGGTAATATTATTTCGGGTACCTATAACTATGGTTCTTATTCTGGAGCCCTGGAAAATACACTATATGGCAGGGATAAAGAACATGGAGGTTTGCAACGTACATTATCCGATGGTACCGTTCTTTTTGACGGTATGATTCCTGAAGGGGTATTCACTTCAGGTACTGTAATAGGTGGTGTTGATGTTTCAGGTGTGTCTTATCAGAAAGCATATGAAGATGGACTTGTTACTCCTGTTGCAGCTCAGAAATACTATGAGAATAAGCACAGTTGGGGTAACGGAATTCGGGAATCTGCTCTCTTTGAATCTTCTTGGGTAGCTTTCAGGGAACTTTCGCTGCATTATAGCATACCACAGAAATTGACTAAAAAACTCGCATTAAATACTGTTAATGTTGGTTTTATAGTACGTAACCTTGGCTATTTATATAATAGTTTGCCAGACAATATCCATCCCGAAGGTTTGCCTTCGAACAGAAGTTCTGCTTTTGTTGAGATTGGTGGTTCTGCCTATACAAGAAGTTACGGTTTTAATATTAATGTTTCATTCTAAATAGTAAGAAATGAAGACACTAAAAAAAATATTTATAGTATTAATTTTTGGGACGCTTAGCTTTACTTTCAACAGTTGTACCAAAGATTTCGAAGAAATCAACAGCAATGTGCGTACTGTTTATAATGTGGAACCGGTATCGTTACTTTACGATGTGGCTATGAATACCCGGAGCAGTTCGTGGGAATGGTATTACGACTTTTATACTGCCCAAATGAGATGGATGCAATATGGATGCAGGGTTATCGGAAATACTCCTACGGTTTACACTATCTGGAATCCGAATATTGGCGAACAGAGATACAGAGTTTGCTGGCTAAATACCGGTAAATATGCAAAGCATATCGAATATTATGTAGAAACAAATCATGCGGCAGAGAAGGAAAAATATTCCAATTTAATTGAAGCAGCGCGTGTTATTCTTATTTACCAGGGTATTCTTACTACTGATATGCATGGTTCGCTTGCATATAAAGAGGGATGGTCGTTACGTTCGGGTGAGGCAAATACCGAACCTAAATTTGATACCCAACCCGAGTTATATGATATATGGGATGCTGAACTCAAAGAAGCTGTAAATAAGTTCAAAACCAATCAGAATCAGATATCATTAGCGGGTTATGATGTTGCATTCAACGGAGATATTACCAAATGGGTAAAAGCGGCCAACGCATTAAGGCTTCGTATAGCTTTACGGCTGCTCAAACGAGATCAGACTAAAGCTATAGCCATAGCTGCTGAGGTACTTGCAAATCCGCAGGATATTCAATCAAGTAACGATGATAGTTTTATCTTCTGGCTCGATGGTAAATATTCTGATAATGGCGACTACTCAGCTGTCAATGATCTAATCAGAGCATCGAGGACCATGATGAATTATTTGAATAAATATAACGATCCAAGAAGACGCATGTTTTACCGGATTAATAATTTAAGCTCTGCAAATGTTACAGAATTTAATGCCGCTAATCCTACTAATCTTATCCCTGTAGATTATACCCGTTGGGAAGGCGGAACAGCTAATACCGATGGAGGTGGTGCTGATCCTAAATATGTTAGAAGAACATTGGATCCTAATAACCGGGCAATTGATATGCAGGCTGTTAATAAGCCTCAGGTTCGCCTTTTCTCGGGATATTATGATTCCGGATCTGGCGGAACATGGTTTCCAAACGTTACTTATGCTGATTTCTGTTTTATGGCGGCCGAATTTACTTTGTTAGGTGTAACAAATTCCAAAACAGCCGAACAATGGTATACTGATGGCGTAAGTGCCTCTGTTGATCAGTGGAACTATGTTGGCAATTATTGTAAAATTCATGATTATTCGCCCATTACTGCCGACGAAAAAACTGCTTTTATGAATCAGCCCGATATTAAATGGGATCCTGCTAAAGGTTTGGAGCAAATTTATGCGCAAACCTACATAGAGCATTTCAAAAACTCGAACGAAGGTTGGGCATTATGGAAAAGAACCGGTTTCCCTACAGCAACATCGCAAATTGTTGCTTTGGAAAATGTATTTGTTGGCGGCGTAAAACAAGTTATGCCTCGCAGGCTTCGTTTTACTTATCCGTTAGAAGGAACTCCAAACTACGACAATTACAAGAAAAGGATCGACGATATGAAAGCTGATCCCGACTTTGGTGAACCAACCAGCGAGTTTGGCCGTGTTTGGTGGGATAAAAAGTAAAATAATCTAAAATATGGTAAGAATAAAACTTACGATATTGACATCTAGGTTTATAAATGGTTAGTTAGTTGTTGCAACAGGGAGGTACTCAGATGAAAGTCTGTGACCTTCCTGTTTTTTTATCTCTAAAATTAAAGTTATGATAAAGAAATCCCTTCTTTTCTCTGTTCTATTCTGCTTTTTTTTCATATACCCTTCTGTTGCCCAAAAAGTATATATTTTTTCCGAAGGGCTTGCCATAGCCAATTCCCACCAATATGGCCGGGAAGGGCTTTATAACGACCAGTTTGTTTATCGTTATTTTTCACCTGGCTATCAAATTCCAAAAAGCGGACAGGTTTTTTTTACAAACAACAAAGGTCAGGATATTTTATGGAAAGCAGTCAAAGCTGATACCGCCGGAAGGTTCACCAGCCGTGAAGCTTCAAACGGATATATTTATCTTACTTACAATGCTCAAAAAGAGCAAAATGCAGTGTTGAATATCAGAGGTAACTCTATGTTTTATTTCAATGGAGAACCGCATGCGGGAGATATTTATTCGGATGGCTGGCTCTATATTCCCGTTAAATTTAAAAAAGGGGTTAACGAAATTTACATCCGTACTTCCCGTTTCATGTATCAGGGAATTAAAGCAAGGATTTTATTCCCCGAAACACCAGTTTTAATCCATACCGAAGATCCAACGTTGCCCCATGTAGTTCTTGGTCAAAATAATGAACCTCAGTGGGGTGGCGTGGTTGTTATAAATGCTTCGAATAAACCAATTACGGGAGCCTCCTTTCAAACTGTATTAAATGACAAAAAGATTGAAGTTCCTATACCTGCCATCGCACCACTTTCGAGCCGGAAGGTTCCATTTAAGCTGGATGGGTCGGGAATTACTCAAAAGGGCACATATAATTGCGAAGTAATTTTGGTTTATAAAGGAAAAGTTCTCGATTCGAAAACTGTTTCTATCGAAGCCGTTACTCCGCAGGATCATTATAGCAACACCTTCATAAGTAGTATCGATGGGAGCGTTCAGTATTACGGAGTAAGCCCTCAAAGTAAAACGAGTGATAGTCCTTCTGCGCTTTTTTTATCGGTACATGGTGCAGGTGTGGAGGCCATAGGACAAGCAAGAGCATACAAGCAAAAAGACTGGGGGAATTTGGTAGCCCCTACTAACCGCCGTCCGCGAGGTTTTAACTGGGAAGACTGGGGTCGGATTGATGCTCTGGAAGTATTGGATATTGCTATAAACAAGTTTAATCCCGATCCGCAACGCATTTACCTTACCGGTCATTCCATGGGGGGGCACGGCACTTGGTATCTGGGCGCAACTTATCCTGGCAAATGGGCAGCCATTGCCCCATGCGCCGGGTATCCATCGCTCATGGCATACGGTTCGGCCGATGGAAAAATTCCACAGCCCTCGGAAAATGAGCTGGAAAAAAATCTGTTTCAAGCCAGCAACGGAAGCAATGTGCTTCAACTGCTTAAAAATTATAATGCATCCGGAATATATATCCATCATGGCGATAGCGATAAAGTTGTTTCGGTAGATTATGCGCGGCAGATGCGTGCAGAGCTTAGCAGCTTTCATAAGGATTTCAGCTATTTTGAATATCCCGGCGGCAGCCATTGGTTTGGCGACCAAAGCGTAGATTGGGCTCCATTGTTCGATTTTTTTAAATGGCACACCATTCCGCACGACAGTACCCGAAATGTCATTGAATTTTCAACTGCAAATACTGCAATTTCTGCATCGTATTATTGGGCAACCATTCTGCAACAATCGGAATCGCTCAAATACAGCAGGTATAAATTAACCCGGAATACCGAAAAAAATACGATTCTTGGGACTACCGAAAATATTAGTATTCTGGCGATTGATGTTGCTTCATTCAAAACTAATTCAAACATCAGTCTTTCAATTGATGGGCAATCGTTCGAAATAGGAAAAGGAGAAGGCACTTCAAAAATTTACCTTCATAAAACGGAAAAGTGGGCTATTGGTAATGTTCCCGATGAATTTCAGAAAGGTATTGTCCGCAACGGCACTTTTAAAGAACCTTTTAATAACCGAATGGTATTTGTTTACGGTACGTCCGGAACCACTGAAGAGAATAATTGGGCCTTCAATAAAGCCCGGTTCGATGCCGAAACATGGTATTACCGTGGGAATGGCGCTGTAGATATGATTTCCGATAAGGATTTTAATCCAGCAAGTTATCCCGACCGGGGGATTATAATATATGGAAATGCAACAACCAATAGCGCCTATAGCAAACTAATTTCAAACTGTCCTATCGTGGTAAAACGGGGAAGTATCAGTTTTGGCAAAGAGGTTTTAAATGGAAACGATTTGGGCGCTTATTTTATGTGGCCTCGTACCGATAGTAAAATCGCCTCTGTAGCTGTTATTACAGGAACAGGAATTCAGGGAATGCATGCTGCCGATGCCAACCAATATTTTTCGGGTGGAAGTGGTTTTCCCGATTATATGATTTTCTCGACAGACTTGGTTAAAGATGGAATTAAAGGTTTAAAGTTTGCCGGATTTTTTAATAATAATTGGGAATTATCTGTTTCTGAAAAAAGATGAGACTTTAAAACTCTTTTTAGAAGTTAAATATTTAAAACATACAGATTGATAGTAAGATATGTTCGGATATGATTCAAATTTCAATCTTTTAATAAGTAGTGCATTCAAGAAAACATTGTGTTGGATAAGAAAACACCAAGGTCAAGGCCTGCGAAGGCAGAAAAAGCGGAGTTTACTTTTCGTATATGAGTATTTTTCTGCCAAGCGTAACGAAGAAATTGGCGTTTTCTTGCCGACACTAAGTAAACTAACTTGAAAAAAGTATGGATCCATTGATTCGTTTGTGCGGGTTATTGTTTTCTTGTCCCCATGGCAAAAACGATCCGTTTTGTCCATTATTTGCGATTCGCCAGCTTCCCATTCCTGAACGGTTGAGTATAATAAAACTGATGAGTTTTGAAAAGCTGCGGGAAATGGAACAAGATCATATTTCCTGCGCAAAGAAGGACGATCGAAATGAAGGAAGTCAATAATTTTACAAAAAAATTGATCTCCCCTTTACATTTTGGTTTCCTGTAAGCTATCGGTTTTTAACAAAAATTAGGAGGGATGTTAATTAATTCTAAATTGGTATTAACTATTTATTGGTATTTTTGCTGCGTATTATTTAACTGTTGACGAACTGAATTTCCTAGCATTTCTCTGGAAAAGAGGTATATTATTAGTCTTGAAAGTTCCATAAACCGCTTAAGCTTAACTTAAATTTTACATGAATATCTCAGAAGAAACATATCTTATTCAAAAATTGAAAGAAGGGGATATTCGTGCTTTAGAGGTA
Organism: Bacteroidota bacterium; assembly: GCA_020048915.1. GTDB lineage: Bacteria > Bacteroidota > Bacteroidia > Bacteroidales > JAAUTT01 > JAAUTT01. Next base: position 17,885 of record JAIFLU010000170.1, read on the forward strand.
ATTTTTAATCAGCATTACAGTAATTTATGCCGCTATTTATTATTACTTTTTAAGAATCAACTTCTTGTAGACCATATTGCGCAGGATGTTTTTGTTTATTTATGGGAGAACAGGCAGGTAATTGAAATAAGGTCTTCGTTAGCTTCCTATTTATATTCAGCGGGGAGGTACAAAGCGCTAAATCAAATCCGAAATACTTCCAAAAGGGAATCAATCAATAAAAACATTGCCAGTTCTACTTCTATCGAAGATAAATCTTCGGATACTATTTTGGAAATAAAGGAACTCGAACAAATTATCGATAATGCCATTAATACACTACCTGCCCGCTGCCAACAAATTTTTCGGTTAAGCCGCGAAGAAGATATGAATTATAAAGACATCGCCAAACTTTTAAACATTTCGGTTAATACAGTCGAAAACCAGATGGGGATAGCATTAAAGAAATTGCGGACAATTCTCAGGCCTTTCTATATGCAGTTATTTTTAATGAGTTAAGAAACTGTTTAAAGTTAACACAGAGAAATAATTATAATTATTATGCAATTATAGTGATGGTATATACCAAAGAGCAACTAATCAATGTCGATTTTTGAGAAGGCTCAGAGATCACGGAGGAAAAATCGCCAGCGATTTTTAAAACTCTGTGTCCTCCGTGCTTTCTCAATACCCTATGCTATGTAATAGCATTAATTTTCAATAAACAGAATTTGTTTTTAAGATCAAAACATGTTTCTCTGTGTAAAAAAACATTTTGTTCCATTTATAAACAGCCTCGAAGGGAATCTTAAAATAATTTAAAAAAAATCAAAAGTCATTTAGTGGTAACGTCAAAATTAAGTGCCTTAAGCTTAAACAATAGTTTATGGGCATGCATATTCCATGGGAGTTATTTAAGAAGTTATTGCAGAATCAAATAACAGAACACGATCGCGAATTACTTAACCAATGGCGGGATTCCTCAGAATTTAACAGAACTGTTTACGATGAGATAGCCGAAGACGAATCAATAAAAGAAGCACTCCTTAACAACACTTGGGAAAATACCACAAAACAATGGAACGACCTGGTATCGGTTATTAAACCTGCCGATAAGATGATATCATTCTCAAGAACTAGACTATACTGTTTAGCCGGAGCTGCTGCTGGATTTTTACTTTTAATTGGATTTTCGCTGTTTTTTTGGTTACAATATGAACAACTTAAAAGAAACGGCAACGGGGAGTTTACTTATATATATTCTCCCAGGGGGCAGCGGACTCAAATTATTCTACCCGACAGCACACATGTTTGGTTAAACTCAGAAACTTCAATACGCTATCCGGTTGCATATAATCAAAAAATCAGAGAAGTAACCGTTGAAGGAGAAGCGTTCTTTCATGTTAAAAAAAATACGGAAAAACCATTTTTTGTTCATACCTCCGATCTTAAAATTAAGGTTTACGGTACTTCCTTTAATGTAAAGGCATATGCGGACGAGCGGTACATCGAAACAACCTTAATTGAAGGGAAACTTAGCGTAATTCCCAATAAAGGGAAATCAGATTATGATCATGAGATATTTTTAAAGCCAAAAGATAAATTAACTTTTAAAAAGGGAAGTTTTAGTGATTCCTTGAGTATCGATGGCTCCACAAAATCAAAGAATGGAACCCCCAGAATGGATAGTAAAGACAAACCGAAATTAATGCTAGCACCCAACATTAATCCTGATCAGGAAAACCTTTGGAAAGAAGGGAAACTATTGTTTAACGATGAAAGGTTTGGAGATATGGCAATCAAACTGGAACGTTGGTATGATGTGAAAATTCATTTTCAGGACGAAGAAATTAAAAACTATCGCTTTACCGGCAACCTGGACAAAGAAACAATTAATCAAGCCATGGAAGCTTTAAAATTATCGTCGCAGCATTCTTACAAATATGAAATGGTGTTTCGCGATATTTATCTGAAATCAAAATAATTACTTATAAAAATGAGCATTATCATTAACTACATTCTAAACTAAGACTATGATTATGAAACCTTTTACGTAACAAAAAAGAGGAAGAGAGCCAGGCCCTCTCCCTCTAAGTTTCGATAAAGACAGGTCTATTTTACCGTTAATAAAATGGATTAGTCTTTCGAAAACTCCCTTGCAGTCAACAAGGGAATTGAACTTAATTGTAAAATTAAATCGGTTAAAATTATGAAAAAAAAGCAAGATAATTGCTTATGTGGTAAGTATTATGTCCACCTAAGAAAAACATTAAATATCATGAAACTTGTACTACTTCTATTTACAATTGGATTGTATAATCTATCTGCGTCTGTTTATTCGCAATCGACAAAATTGGATTTATCTTTACAGAATGTTACACTAAAGGAAATTTTCGAAAATATCGAAAAGGAGACTTCTTATAAATTTCTATATCGTTCTGATTTAGTGAACATGAATTCTCTAAAAAGCATCGATGCCAAAGAAAGTTCACTCGAAGGTATTTTAACCAAATTATTTGCAGGCACCGGTATAAATTATTCTATTATGAATAATAATCTGGTAGTGATCACTCCTTCGGGCGAAGCAATGCAAAATATTACCGTAAAAGGAACAATCACCGATTCGAAAGGGGAAGCTATTGCTGGTGTAAATGTTGTTGTTAAGGGAACCACCATTGGCGTTGTTACCGATATCGATGGTAAATACAATATTGATGTCCCTTCGGGAGATGCCACCCTGACTTTTTCCTTTATCGGGTATTTAACCGAAGAGGTTGCCATTAACAATAGAACAGAGGTTAATATGACCCTGATCGAAGACATTAAACAGCTTAACGAAGTAGTAGTTACTGCGTTAGGTATTAAACGCGACAAAAAAACATTGACTTATGCATCGCAGCAAGTAGGAGGCGACGAAATACGCAAAGCATCCAACGGAAACTTTATGGATGCGCTGAGCGGAAAAGCTGCTGGTATTGATATTAAAACAAATAGTTCAGGAGCCGGTGGTTCCACGAAAGCAGTATTAAGGGGTAACAAATCGCTGAATGGACTAAGCGAACCACTTTATGTTATCGACGGTATTCCAATGGTAAACAACAAAGGCTCACAGCCTGGTTCCTATGGTGGAACTGATCGTGGGGATGGTCTTTCGCAAATCAATCCCGATGATATTGAAAATATCAACATTCTGAAAGGTGCCAATGCTTCTATTCTATATGGTAGCCAGGGAGCAAACGGAGTTGTTCTTATTACCACCAAAAAAGGTAAAGCTGAAAAGACAACTGTGAGCTTTAATTCAAGCACCATTTTCGAATCCGTATCGGGTCTTCCCGAATTTCAGTACAAATATGGGGCTGTTAACGGTTCTGACTATAGTTGGTCTACAACTGCAGGGGATTATCAAAAATCGTATATCGAAGATTTTTTTCAAACGGGGTTTAATGCAACAAATTCTGTTTCAATTAGTGGTGGAAACGAAAAAACCACCGTATATTTTTCGTATGCCAATAGCACTGCTCGCGGCGTGATACCTACCAATGAATATCAAAAAAATAACTTTTCGTTTAATCAATCAACCAAGTTATTGAAAGATAAACTTACTGTAAGTTCGAATGTAATGGTTGCTTACGAAACTGCCAATAATCGTCCGGGTGCCGGGTATTATAACAATGCCCTTACTGGTTTATATCTTTTCCCACGCGAAAGGGATTTTGCATCGTATAAAGAAAATTATCAGGTTTTTGATAAGGATAGGAATATGTATAAGATGAATTGGTTTTCTACCGAAGAAAAGCAAAACAATCCTTATTGGGAATTATATAAAAACCCAAAAACCGAAAAAACCAAACGTATTATTGCAAGCGTAAAGTTGGCGTATAATATTACCTCACACCTTAAGTTCGAAGCCAGGGGAAATGTTGACTTTGCCGATAAATTATACGACAACCGATATGCCGCTGCCGGAAACTCAGTAAGTGTTAGCCCAAACGGGAAGTGGGATTATAGTAAATACAACGATCAGTCATTTTATACTGATGGAATTTTGAGTTATAACAATAATTTTGGGAAGCTAAGCTTAACTGGAATCGTTGGTGTTAGCCATCAGCAAAATATTTTTAACGATGGTATTAATTTTAGTAACGGTACTGTTTCTTTAATGTACCCTAACTTTTATGCGATTCAGAACCTTCCATACAATACAATGATCAATCAAACTGTTGAAAAAACCACAAAAGACGGTGTATTTGCAAACATTCAACTTGGGTTTAAAGATATGATCTATCTAGACCTTTCGGGACGTAACGACTATGCTTCAACATTGGCATTGACTGGTAATCAATCCTATTTTTATCCCGCAGTTGGTCTTACAGCACTTGTAAGCCAAATGGTTCAATTACCAGAAGCAATTTCTTTCGCCAAAGTAAGAGGTTCCTGGTCCCAGACAGCAAATGAAGTACCTTTTAATGTTGTTAACCCATTTAATTCAATCGGAGGTACTGGAGGCCCTGATGGCATTGGAGGTATCAACAGAAATACCCAGGTTCCATTCACCACCTTAAAACCTGAGACGATAACCAGTAACGAATTAGGGACAGAATGGAGGTTCTTTAGTGGAAGAGTGGGATTAGAATACACTTACTATTACGATGTAAGCAAAAACCAGTTCCTTACACTAACCGCTCCTTCTGGTTCGGGTTATACCTATTATTATGTAAATGCAGGGAAAATTGTTAACAAAGGCTCAGAACTTACCCTGGATATTGAACCAGTTAAAACGAGTAATTTAAGTTGGAAAACGTCCTTTAACTTTGCAAACAATAAAAACGAAATTGTTGAACTGATCGCCTCAAACCCTGATTATCAAAAAGGTGGAGATGATGAAGGCTTTGCTTCCATTATTAAAGCCGGTGGTTCTTACAACGATGTTTACATTTACGAATTCGCAAGAAACGATGCCGGTCAAATTATACTCGACTCCAAAGGAGTTCCAACCAAAGCAGCTAAACAAACTAAGGTTGGGAATGTTAATCCTGACTGGACTCTAGGATGGAACAATACTGTAAGCTTTAAAAACTTTTATTTAAGTATGCTTATCAATGGTAAGTTTGGTGGTGTGGCATTCTCAAAAACAGAGGCTTTTCTTGATGCATACGGCGTAAGTAAAAGAAGCGCTGATGCAAGAGATGCCGGTACTATCCCAATTAACGCTATTCAAGGAACCACTGCTGTAACATCAATTGATGCAGCTACCTACTATTCGGCCATCGGCGATAGAAATAAAATCATGGAGCCTTATGTTTATTCAAGAACAAACGTGCGGTTGGGACAAATAGTTATAGGTTATAACTTCGATACCAAAAAACTTAACATCCCTGTAAAAGAGGTTTCTGTTTCTGGTATTGGCCGGAATTTATTATTCTTTTACAAAAAGGCACCATTCGATCCTGAACAAGCTATGAGTACAAACAACTCTATGCAGTCAGCTGACGTTTTTGGAGCTCCAGCAACAAGATACTATGGATTTAATATTAAGGTTACTTTCTAAAAAATCGTAAAAAAATACTTATGAAGAAAATAATAATTACAGCACTTTTCTTTTGTGTTCTCGCAGGGTGCACAAAGGACTTTGAAACAACGAACCAAAACCCCTATACTATTTCGGATGAATTGCTTCAACAAGATTTCAACCTTGTTGGCTCACCATTCAAAGGTTTAATGTTTAATCTTTTTGGCCATCAAATTGAAGAAAACCTGGTTCACGACAATTTTACCCGTCAATTAGGCACTCCTACCCCTTTTGTGGGAAGTGTTAATAATACTACTTATTATATCCGTTGGAATACTTATTGGGATCGGGTTTATGGCGATGTAATGTCTCCTTCAAAGCAAGTAATCCGATTGGCTCAAGAGAATAATTTACCTCTTTTTGCAACCTGGGCTAAATTAATTAGAATACTTTCCATGTCTAAGCTTACTGCTTACCATGGACCGGTAATCTATTCCAATTATGGTACTACCGCTTCAACAATTCTTTATGATAAAGAATCAGATTTATACAACCTATTTTTCCAGCAGTTAGACAGTATTCAAACCGATTTTTCTGCAAACAAGGATTATAAGGGTTTTACAAAGTTTGATCAGAGTTATAAAGGCGATATTACAAAATGGATGAAACTTGTTAATTCAATGCGCTTGCGTTTAGCTATTCGCATAGCAAAAGTTGCTCCGGCATTGGCAAAAACTCAAGGCGAAAAAGCTATGAGCGATCCGGGTGGTTTAATAACTTCCAATGCCGATAATTATAATGTTTCCCTGTTAGGAAATATTATACCGATTGCAATGATCTGCTACCAATGGGACGATACCCGAATGGGCGACGGAATGGAATCGTTTCTTGTAGGGTTAAAGGATGGCCGGATTTCGAAATACTTTGCTCCAGTAACTGACAATTCATTGGTTACAGACCATCCTGATTATCCATACAAAGGTATTCGCTGCGGTGCTTATTTGGATGCTAAAGACCAACGGGTTTCGTATTCGAAGATTGCCGAAAGTTTCAATACAGTAACATCAAGAAGGTATATGACTGCTGCGGAAGTTAGTTTCCTGAAAGCCGAAGCCGCCCTCAGGGGCTGGTCAGGGGCTGGTTCAGCCAAAACCAATTACGAAGAAGGCGTTAAGCTGTCATTTGCCGATTGGGGCGCCAGTGGAGCTGAGGCTTACCTTGCCGATGCAACAAGCAAACCAATCAATTATGTTGACCCTAAAGATGCTAAAAATGATTACACTTCGCGGTCTACAATCACAGTTGCCTGGAATGAAGCAGATGACAACGAATTGAAATTAGAAAAAATCATCACCCAAAAGTGGATAGATGGTTTCACCAATTCATTGGAAGCATGGGTTGACCATAGAAGGACCGGATACCCAAAATTACCTTACAATGCAAAGAATGATAGTAATGCTGACTGGGGCGTAATTGCTAAAGATGATTTCATTAAAAGAATGCCGTTTGTAAATGGTGAAAGAACGGGTAATGCTGCAGGTGTTGCTGATGCAACTACAAAACTTGGTGGTAAGGACGAAATTGGTACCCGTTTATGGTGGGATACTGGCGGAAGCAATTTCTAATTTAATAATTATGATACGATGTCGTTTAGTTAAGAATCGATGTTTGACCCCAGCCGGGGTCAGATGTTTATAGAGTGTTCAATTTTTCTAAAAACAGGCGACCCCAGCCGGGGTCGAATATCCTTAACTAAACGACATTGAATTATGATAAGAAAACAATTTGTAGTTAAGTAGTAGTTTAGTTTAGATGGAGCTGTCTCATTTTTTGAGGCAGCTCTTATCTTATAATATATATCTTACCATTTATTAAAGCTTTTTTGAATTTCTTAATTTCCAATTTTGAAGTCGGCGCGCGTTTAAAAGCATGGCAGTACTTCTTACTTACGCCAATAATTTTCTAAATGACTCACAAATTCGGATAATGTGAAGTATAACACCAAAAATATTATGCTGATCCGCCCTTTAAAAGACGTTTAAATTGTTGATAAAACACTGTTCATTTTAGTTTGATTAGTTCGTTCATTGAACTAACTTAGTTTCCTTTAAAAATCAAGCAGCTGAGATTTTAATAATTTATTAACCAGCTTGTTCGATAATAATTTTCAAAATAATTACACTATGAATGTAAGAATTTCCATACTGTCTGTTTTCCTTACCCTGGGAATAATTGGGTTGCATGCCCAAAACGTTTATGAACTTAATAGCGGCTGGCAATGCACAAATATCTCCAAAGTAAAGGTGCCCGGCGAAAAACTTTCCGATCGTTCCTATAAACTTTCTGGCTGGCTTCCTGCCACAGTTCCCGGAACAGTATTAACCACCATGCTCAATAACAAACTGGTTCCCGATCCATTTTTCGGAATGAACAACAAAAAAATCCCGGATATTTATTTCACCGGCCGCGATTATTATACCTATTGGTTTGTAAAGGATTTCAACGAGAAACCGGCTTCAGGAAATGAACTGGTTTGGCTGAATTTTCGGGGGGTGAACTATAGCTGCGATATTTTCCTCAACGGGCATAAGGTAAATCCTAAAACCCATGTTGGGATGTTCTTACGTCAAACCTATAATATTACAAGTTTATTAGCAAAGGATGGAAATAACCGGTTGGCAGTAATTGTCTACCCTTCCGATCCTGTTGGTAATCCAAACGGTGGACAAGGGGGAGATGGTACCATTGCACGAAATGTAGCACATCAATATACTGCTGGCTGGGACTGGATTCAACCTATCCGCGACCGCAATACCGGCATTTGGGATAAAGTCACCATTGAGAAAACGCAAAGCATTAATCTGAAAAACCCGCATATCATTACCCTTGTTCCGGGCAAACGCTATCCGGGCAAGGCACAGCAACCCGCTATCATTAAAGCTTCCGCTGAAATTGAAAACCCCACTCGGGAGGCAATCACCGGAATACTACAATACAAATTCGACGGGAATGTTATTATGAAGGAAGTTACGATTCAACCAAAATCAACCGTCGAAATTCAATTGCCCAATCTTACACTGGCAAATCCCAAACTCTGGTGGCCCAGTGGATATGGTGAACAGCATTTATATCCGGTAACTTTTCAATTTGTTAGCAGTACCAACCAAGTTTTTGACACCGAATCACTTGAGGTAGGAGTCCGCGAAATTCAAAACCAATGGAACAGTCATACCCGCAGCATGCAGGTGCATGTAAACGGGCAAAAAATATTTATTAAAGGGGGAAACTGGATCATCTCCGATGCGATGTTGCGGTTTACCGACGAACGCTACGATGCCGAAATACGCTTTCATCGCGATATGAACCTGAATTTGATTCGAATCTGGGGAGGTGCCCTCACCGAACGGCCCGAGTTTTACAAGGCATGCGATAAATATGGAATGCTTGTATTTCAGGATTTCTGGACATCGGGCGACTGCAACGGCCGTTGGCTCGATCCTATGAAGAAGGAAGACCAATGGACCCGTCGCAACTACCCCGACGATCACCAATTATTTTTGAATTCAGTGACCGATCAGGTAAAAATGATCCGAAACCATGCCTCGCTTGCATTCTATTGTGGAGGCAACGAGATTGTCCCTCCGGAAGATATCTTTCGGGCAATGAACGATTCCATCTTGCCAAAACTGGATGGTACGCGTTATTTTTTCTCTTATTCAAATTCGGATAGCATGTCGTACAATTCCCTGGGAGGGAATGGCGACGGACCATATACCATTCAGCCTGTGAGCCTTTTTTGGGAAACCCGAACCTTCCCTTTTAACTCCGAAGTGGGAAATGTGGGTACTGGCGATTATGAATCGCTGGAACGCTTTATTCCAAAGGAAAATATGGTGGTACCCGATTATGGGTTACGAAAAGTTGATTCGGTATGGCAATACCACAAAGATATTGGGTATGGTTCCTTTATTGATGCCTACGGAAAGCCAACCGATGTCAGGGATTTTGCAAATAAAGCTCAATTGGTGAATTACGATCAATACCGCGCCCTGATTGAAGGTTTTAGTTCTCATGCCTGGGATTGGTATACGGGAACCATTATCTGGAAAACCCAGAACCCTTGGACTGCCTTGCGCGGACAGATGTACGATTACTATCTCGATCCGAATGCTTGTCTTTACGGACTTCACAATGCCGGAGAAATGTTACACGCCATGTGTAATCCTGTGGATGGAATGATAATGACCGTAAATAATGCTTTTAATGGCTACCACGATGTAATGCTTCAGGTAAAAACAATCGACATTCAGGGCAAAGAATCCCTGGTAAGTCAGGTTTTCTGTGACATAAGCCCTACCTCGGTTCAGAAATATTTTTCGGTAAAGAAAGAAATGGATGCGCTGAAAGAAAAACAAGGCGGATTCCTGGTAGTGCGTCTTTTAAATACCAAAAAGGAAGTATTGAGCGACAATCTTTATTGGTTGCCCGATACAACAGGAAATTATTCGGGTTTGCAGCAAATGCAGCAGGCACAGGTTAAAACGGTTATTAAAAAAGTATCCGAAGGGAAAGTAGATGTTACAATTATCAATCCGGCAAATGGACCGGTGGCATTTTTCAACCGGATTTCTCTTGTGAACAATCAAACTAAAAAGCGAGTTCTACCTGTTTTTTATAGCGATAATTATATTTCGGTGTTGCCGGGCGAACAGAAAACTATCACCCTGGAGTTTGCTCCATCGGATAATACTGCAAACTCAAGTGTTTCAATTGCTGGTTGGAATGTAAAAGAGCAATTATTCCCTTTGAAATAAAATAATTGGATTTACATATGCATAAACGACTATATATTGCATCAATTATAATGTTAGCAGCGGCTTGCTCCTTTGCAATAGGACAAACTAAGCCGGGTGAGCCAAAGCTACTGTATAAAGATGCAAAAACCCCTATAGATCAGCGGGTAGCTGACCTTGTAAGTCGCATGAACATTGATGAAAAGGTCGGCCAGGTTACCGCTTTGCTTGGCTGGGAAATGTACCAAAAACAGGGTTCAAAAATTGTCGCCAGCGAAAGTTTTCAAAAGGCAATCAAGGAACAACAAATTGGCATGTTGTGGGCGACTTTGCGCGCCGATCCCTGGACACGAAAAACACTAATTACCGGTTTAACTCCGCAACAAGCTGCCGAGGCGACCAATGCCTTGCAAAAATATTCGGTAGAAAATTCCCGCTTGGGCATTCCCATGCTATTTGCTGAGGAATGCATGCACGGCCATATGGCTATTGGAACAACTGTTTTCCCTACCGCAATTGGGCAAGCCAGTACCTGGAACCCGGAATTGGTTGAGCAAATGGGCAGGGCCATCGCCAAAGAAACCCGGTTACAAGGCGCCCATATTGGCTACGGCCCCATTCTGGATATGGCTCGCGAACCACGTTGGTCGCGGGTAGAAGAAACCTTTGGCGAAGATCCTTTTTTGATTGGCGAAATGGGCAAAGCCATAGTAATAGGTTTTCAGGGAACCAGCCTGAACAGTGGCGTAAATGTTGCTTCCACACTAAAGCATTTAGCAGCTTACGGGGTTTCGGAAGGTGGACAAAACGGAGGCAGCGTTACCGTTGGAACGCGGGAGTTAATGCAGAACTATTTGCCCCCCTTTCAAAAAGTTATTAATGCGGGTGCGTATTCAGTTATGACTTCTTATAATTCGCTGGATGGAATTCCATGTACTTCCAATAAATTTCTGTTAACTGATTTGTTGCGCATACAATGGGGATTCAAGGGATTTGTGGTGTCCGATTTAGGAAGTGTCGAAGGAATTTATTACACCCATCATGTGGCTGCAAATACTGCCGAATCGGCCTCGATGGCTATAAACGCTGGTTTGGATGCCGATTTGGGTGGAAATGGTTTTGGAAAAGCGTTGCTCGAAGCGTTGCAAAAAGGCCTTGTCTCTGAACAGACATTAAATGTTGCCGTTAGTCGCGTTTTAAAACTGAAATTCGAAATGGGCTTGTTCGAGAATCCATATGTGGATACTAAAAAACCGCTGACTGAAATTCGCAATGCCGAACATATTGCACTGGCCTGTCAAGTGGCCCGCGAATCGGCAATTCTCCTCAGAAACGAAGGTAATCTGCTTCCGTTGGATAAAAATATTAAAAGCATTGCTGTTATCGGGCCAAACGCCGATAATATCTATAATCAGTTGGGCGATTATACCGCACCGCAGTCCGAAAACAATGTTGTTACCGTATTGCAAGGCATTAAAAATAAAGTAGGCAAAGGTACTGAAGTTAGGTATGTAAAAGGCTGTTCCATTCGCGACACATCTACTGCCAATATTGCCGAGGCTGTTGAAGCCGCCCGTAAATCGCAGGTTGCCGTGGTTGTTTTAGGAGGTTCCAGTGCCCGCGATTTCAAAACATCGTATGAAAGTACCGGAGCTGCCAACGTATCGCAAACAAAAGGAGAGGAAGCTGTAAGCGATATGGAAAGTGGAGAGGGCTTCGACCGTACCTCCCTCGACCTGATGGGGAAACAGCTGGAGCTATTGCAGGAAATAGTTAAAACGGGTACCCCCGTTGTTTTGGTGCTTATAAAAGGCCGTCCATTGAATCTCAACTGGCCGGCAAGCCATGTTCGAACTATCATCGATATGTGGTATCCTGGTCTGGAAGGCGGAAATGCACTGGCAGATATTTTGTTTGGCGACTACAACCCGGCTGGCCGTTTACCAATTTCTATTCCCCGTTCGGTTGGACAGTTACCTATTTATTACAATTATAAACTTCCCGTTAAACATGACTACGTCGAAGGAGAGGCAACTCCATTATTTCCTTTCGGCTTTGGATTGAGCTACTCGCAATTTGAATATAGCAAGTTGCAAATTACGGTTTCCGAAATACCTGATAAATTGGAAGTTCATGTGCACTGCACCCTTAAAAATACCGGGAAATACGCAGGCGATGAGGTGGTGCAATTGTACCTGCGCGATAAAGTTAGTTCTGTAGTATTGCCCATTAAGCAATTGAAAGGATTCAGGAGGATAAATATTTTAGCCGGACAGGAAAAAGCCGTATCTTTTACTCTCACTGCCGATGATTTAAAATTGCTGAATCCTGATATGGATTGGGTAGTGGAACCTGGTGATTTTGAGGTGCAAATAGGTGCCTCATCAGAGGACATTCGACTGAAAGAAATTTTTCATTTGTCCAAAGGTCAAAAAATCAACCAATAGTTACACTTGTTTAACAGCATAATAGGAGATTGACAAAGCGCTAATTCATTAATTTCAAACAATTGTTACATATGTATCAACCAAAATAGTATGATAAACCGAAGAAAATTCATAGCACAAACCGGAGTGGTTTCGGCAGCAATACTTACAGTCCCGTCATTTGTAAATGCTGCAAAAAGTAAGTTGGAATTTGTTTCCAATCGTCCTCCTTTGGGAAAGCGAAAATTCACCAGCAAAGCGATTGAAGCAGTTATTCTTACCACAAAGAGTAAAATCAAAGACCCGGAATTAGCCTGGATGTTTGAAAACTGTTTCCCGAACACCCTCGATACCACAGTTGAATTTGAAGTTAAGAATGGACTTCCCGATACCTTTGTAATTACGGGCGACATTCATGCTATGTGGCTCCGCGATTCAACAGCCCAGGTTTGGCCTTACCTTCCCTACATCAAAGACGATAAAGAATTGTATCAACTCATTTTAGGAGTAATTCACCGCCAGGGGAAATGCATTAGCATTGATCCATATGCAAACGCTTTTAATAAAGAAGCTACCGGTAGTGAATGGGAAACGGATATGACCGATATGAAACCCGAACTCCATGAGCGTAAATGGGAAATCGATTCCCTATGTTACCCTGTGCGAATGGCATATCATTTTTGGAAAAACACCAACGACGCATCTTTTTTCACTGCAGCCTACGAAAAAACAATGCAGTTGATTCTTACAACCTTTGAAGAACAGCAGCGAAAAAACAACAAGGGTCCATACCGTTTTGCCCGTAAAACAGAAAAAGCGACAGATACCCTTAATGCAGGAGGCTTTGGAAACCCGATTAAACCTGTAGGGTTAATTTGTTCTTCCTTTCGTCCTTCCGACGATGCCACCATATATGCTTTTTTAATTCCTTCGAATTATTTTGCAGTAGTCTCGCTACGCCAAATGGCGGAGATGTTTCTGAAAATCAGGAATAATAAAACCCTTGCCAACCGATGCGAAAGCCTCGCGAACGAGGTCGAGAAGGCTTTACAAAAGTATGCATCAGCCAACCATTTAAATTTTGGACAAATGTTAGCTTTTGAAGTGGATGGTTTCGGCAATCAGCTATTCATGGACGATACCAATGTGCCAAGTCTGCTGGCGCTTCCTTACCTTGGATGCATCAGCGAAAGCGATTCCTTATATCTAAATACCCGCCGCTTTATTTTCTCGGAGAGCAATCCCTGGTATTTTAAGGGAAAAGCGGGAGCAGGACTGGCTAGTCCGCATGTCGGCGAAGAGATGATATGGCCGCTGAGTATTATTTTACAGGCAATGACCTCGAAGGATAAGGATGAAATTCGTACTTGTCTGCAAATATTGAAGAAGACGCATGCAGGAACCGGGTTTATTCACGAAACATTCCATGTGGATGATGCATCAAAGTATACGCGAAGCTGGTTTGCCTGGGCTAATACTATTTTTGGGGAACTCATGCTGAAGGTCGCCAAAGAAAATCCTTCAATTTTGAGTGATGTATTATAAAGCGTTGAAGGATCAGACCTGATAACTTAGCAAAAAGCCACGGAGGGAAAATCGCTGGCGATTTTTAAAACTCTGTGCCTTCTCTATACCTTAAATATCTAAATAGCATTAAGTTTCAATGAGCAGAATTTATTTTGAGATCGAATCATGTTTCTCTGTGTTAAAAACATTTTGTCCCATTTTTAAACAGTCTCAAAGCTGCAATGATAATCTTTTCCTGAACATAAATATTGTCTACTAATCAAAGCATAAAAACCAAATCAATGAAAAACAATTATTTCCTTCTTCTGGGTCTTCTTTTTTTCATTTCCTGCGCTTCGCATAAAACAGGAGATAACCAACCAACAGATTTAGCCTCGTACGTCGATCCATTTATTGGAACCGACTATCACGGCCACGTATTTCTGGGAGCGCATGTTCCCTTTGGTGGAGTTCAGGTGGGCCCTACCAATTATGTGAAAGGCTGGGACTGGTGTTCGGGATATCATTATTCCGACAGTATAGTCACCGGGTTTTCGCAAATGCACCTGAGTGGCACAGGCATTGGTGACTTAGGTGATGTGCTGATTACCCCTTATACCGGCGAGTTAAAAACGACTCCGGGAACTCAGGAAAAACCTTTGGAAGGCTACGCATCCTTGTATACCCATCAGGACGAAACTGCTAAAGCCGGTTACTATTCTGTGTTAATGAAAAAATACGACATTCGTGTAGAACTGACTGCAACCGAGCGGGTGGCTGTTCATAAATACACTTTCCCGGAAGCAGAGCAGGCACATATTGCCATCAACCTAAGCAATGGCATTGGCTGGGATCAGCCAACGGTTACTTTCTTAAAAAAAGTAGATGCTCAAACCTATATTGGCTATCGCTTTTCGACCGGTTGGGCAAAAGACCAGCGATTGTATTTCGCCATAAAACTTTCAAGACCCATTGAAACACTTCAGTTATTCGAAGACGAAAAACTGGTACCGGGCGATTCGTCCAAAGGGGCGAAACTGGTTGGGATATTGAATTTCTCTACCAAGAAAGGCGATGAAATTTTGCTGAAAGTTGGTGTATCGCCTGTAAGCGAGCAGAATGCCCTTGCCAATATTACTGCAGAAGTGCCCGATTGGGATTTCGAAAAAGTTGCCTTAAATGCCCGCAACGCCTGGAACAAAGAATTGGGAAAAATTACCGTGAAAGGGAAAAACGAACATGAGTTAAGAACCTTTTACACGGCTCTGTATCATTCCTACACGCACCCTGTGCTTTTTAACGATCACAACGGCGATTACAGGGGAGCCGACAAGCAGGTGTATCCAAATCCCGGATTTAATAACTATTCCATTTTCTCCTTATGGGATACCTATCGGGCGGAGCAACCGCTCTTTACCCTGATCCAACCCGAACGGATAAACGATATGGTAAATACCATGCTAAACATTTACAAGCAGCAGGGTAAACTACCTATCTGGCACCTGATGGGCAACGAAACCGATTGTATGGTCGGGTATAGTGCAATTCCGGTTATAGCCGATGCTTATTTCAAAGGTTTTACAGGATTTGATGCAAACCTGGCTTTCGAAGCCATGAAAGCATCCTCTACCCGCGATGACCTCGGAATGAAGTATATCAAAGAAAAGGGCTACATACCTGCGGATATTGAAAAGGAATCTGTTTCCAAAGCAATGGAATATTGCATTTCCGACTGGTGTATCGCTCAAATGGCAAAGAAACTGGGTAAAACAGCCGATTATGACTATTACACAAAGCGTGCTGCTCAATACGCGCAATACTTCGATCCTAAAACACAATTTGTAAGGGCAAAACTGGATAACGGAAAGTTCCGGGAGCCATTTAGCCCCTTTCAGTCCATTCACGAGTGGGGCGATTATACCGAAGGCAATGCATGGCAATACATCTGGCTGGTACCGCAAGATGTGGAAGGCTTAATCAAACTTTTTGGCGGCGACCAACCATTCATCACCAAGCTCGATAGTTTATTTGTAGTAAAAGGCGATATGGGCGAAAAAGCATCCTCCGATATTTCGGGATTGATTGGTACCTATGCCCACGGCAACGAACCAAGCCATCACATTACTTATCTCTATGCCTATGCTGGTCAGCAATGGAAAACGGCTGAAAAGAACCGTCTTATTCAGCGTACCCTATATACCGACAAGCCCGATGGATTATGTGGCAACGAGGACTGTGGCCAAATGTCGGCCTGGTATATTTTCTCTTCCATGGGGTTTTACCCTGCGAACCCTGCGAATGGAGCCTTTGTATTTGGCAGTCCGTTGTTCGATGAGGTAACACTAAGTTTGCCTAATAACAAGCAATTCAACTTAAAAGCATTGAATAACAGCGAAAAAAACATGTATATTCAATCGGCAAAGCTTAATGGCCTGGCATATACTCGTTCGTACATAACGTATAAGGATGTTATGCAGGGAGGCACCCTCGAATTTGAAATGGGACCGGAGCCAAATAAACAATTTGGGGCAGCACCGGAAGACAGGCCAGCTTCGAAAATATATAATTAGTGTCAGCAAGAAAACACCAACTTCTATGTTACACTTGTCAGAAAAATGCTCATTTACCTAATGTAAATTCCGCTTTTTCCGACTTCGCAAGCCTCGAATTTGTTGTTTTCTTATCTGACACAGAGTTTTCTTGCAAGCACTAATTAAACAGAGTATAATGAAGCACAGCGTTTCAAGGAATTTAATTAATCAGGGCTCTACGGAGAAGGAGATGAATCTTTCTCTGTGGCCCTCTGTGTACTTTTCCTCTGTGGTCCTCTGTGTTAAAACACGTTTCAAAAAAAAGGGTATTAATTTTCAGAAAGTTACAGCAAATTATATCTTAATTACTACATTGTTTAATTCTCTTATTTCACAAACCATTTTTGGCCAAACCCAGGATGCAGACTATAAAATTGAATTCGTCAAAAGTGAATTCATATTTCAAAATCCCCCGTTCAAAGCATGCCATGCCTCTACCATTGCGGAGCTTTCGAACAAAAGGCTCATGACAGCCTGGTTTGGAGGATCATACGAAGGAGCTCCGGATGTTGGCATCTGGACATCGGTTTATGACGATAATGAGTGGAGCAAACCGGTTGAGCTGGTTTCAAGCAGCTTGAACGATTCTGTAAAATTGCCCTGCTGGAATCCGGTATTATTCAAAACAGCAAAAGGGAAGTTATGCTTGTTCTATAAGCAGGGCAAAAATCCCCGCGAATGGTGGGGGGTTGTAATAACCTCCGCTAACGATGGTAAATCATGGTCAGCACCAGTGCTGTTGCCCAAAGGTTTTCTGGGGCCAATAAAAAATAAGCCGGTTCAATTGCCATCGGGAGAAATATTATGTCCTTCGAGTACAGAGAGCATCGGGTCAGATCAATGGAAGGCGCATATGGAAATTACAGATGAAACGCTTTCGAAATGGCAAACTGTTGCAGTGGATACTTCCAATGTTTTTGGGGTAATTCAGCCAGCTATTCTTGTTCATCCCAATGGAAAATTGCAGTTGCTTTGCCGAAGCCGCGAAAATTGTGTTGTCCAATCCTGGTCGACTGATAAAGGGCAACATTGGAGCAATTTATCCAAAACCGAGGTACCGAACCCAAATTCCGGAATCGATGCCGTTACGTTAAGCAATGGCTTACACATACTGGTAAATAATCCATTGCTTAAAGGCCAGGATTGGTTTAACGGCCGAAATGTCCTCAATGTAATGGTTTCAAAAGATGGCATTCACTGGAGAGAAGTTTATGTGCTTGAAAAAGAGAAAGAGGGGGAATTTAGCTATCCCGCTATTATTCAAAGCAGCGATGGGGAAGTTCATATTACTTATACAATGAACAGAACGAATATTAAACATGTAGTATTGAATATAGATTTGAAAAAATAAAACAAAATGGTATGAAAAATTTAAGCCTGTTATTTTGTCTGTCATTCCTGGTTGGCAGCGTTTCTTTTTCGCAGAAAAAGGCAGAACCACCAAAACCTGTTTTTCCGGTTCCATCGGAAGCTCAATTGGCTTGGCACGAGATGGAAATGAATGCCTTTGTGCATTTTACCACCAATACCTTTACCGATTTGGAGTGGGGCATGGGAAATGAAGACACAAAAGTATTTAACCCAACAGAAGTAAATACCAATCAATGGGTAAGCGTGTTAAAGGAAACTGGCTTTAAAGGAATTATCCTTACCTGCAAGCATCACGATGGGTTTTGTTTGTGGCCGTCAAAATATACCGATCACTCTATAAAAAACAGTCCTTATAAAAACGGGAATGGCGACATTGTTAAGGAGTTATCGGATGCCTGCAAAAAGGAAAATGTAAAATTCGGGGTGTATCTTTCTCCCTGGGACAGGAACCGGGCCGATTATGGATCGCCTTCGTACATTAATTATTACCGGAATCAGTTGAAAGAACTTTTTAATGCCTATGGTCCGGTCTTCGAAATGTGGTTCGATGGTGCCAATGGAGGAACAGGCTTTTATGGGGGAGCCGACGAAAAACGAAGCATCAATGGAGCAACGTATTACGATTGGCCAAAAACCCTTGATTTGGTTCGGAGCATGGAACCAAACATTATTTTTTTCAGCGATGCCGGTCCGGGAGTTCGCTGGTGCGGGAATGAGGAAGGACATGTGAATACTACCAACTGGAATATGATTACCGCCGACACCTTATTTGCAGGGAAACCGGGCATCGAAAAATTTTTAGGAACCGGTTCCGAAAATGGAAAACAGTGGATTCCTGCCGAAGCAGACGTTTCGATTCGTCCGGGTTGGTTCTATCATCAAAAAGAAGATGACAAAGTGAAATCGCCCGAAAAGTTGTTTGAAATATACTTAACATCAGTTGGAAGGGGTTCTTTGTTGTTATTGAATGTTCCACCGGATAGAAGAGGGCTGATTCACGAAAACGATATTCGGTCGTTAAAAGGGTTCCGCGAAATTCTTAACCGGGAATTTAAAACAAATCTGGCCATCAATAAAAAGGTGATTGCAACTTCTACCCGGGCAAAATCAAAGAATTTTTCGGCCAATAACATTACCGATGCAAACAAAGAAACCTATTGGGCAACAGACGATAACGTATTAACTTCGAGCCTTGAAATTGATCTTGGAACCACTCAAACAATAAAATATATTGTATTACAGGAATATATTAAACTTGGTCAACGGGTCAAAGCATTCACCATTGAAGTGAAACAGGGCAATGCTTGGGTAAAGGTGGCTCAGGAAACTACTATAGGGCATAAACGGATCGTAAAAATTGATCCAGCGAAGGCTACTAAAGTAAGGATTAATATTTTGGATTCCAGGGCCTGCCCGATAATATCGAATGTTGAAGTTTATTAATTTCAAATAAGCTATGGCGTTAGTATGTATTGATATTCTAAGTCACACTTTAACCCTGCGTCACGCTAAGCGGCGCTATGTCACACTGAGCGGAGTCGAAGTGTGGCATAGCTTAGAGGTCGCCTGGCTTAGCGAGTCAAAGCCTGTTTAGATAATTAAAAATTGATTTTAGGACTTTAAAATTGGTTTATATGCGAAAAATTCATCTTATTATTCTGTTCTGCATTGCTTCCTTTTTCTCCAATGCGGGTTTTGCCCAAACTAAAACCCATACGTTTGAAGTAAAGAACGGAAGCTTCCTTTACGATGGGAAGGCTATCCAAATTCATTCGGGCGAAATGCATTATGCCCGTATCCCTAAAGAATACTGGCGTCATCGTTTCCAAATGATGAAGGCTCTTGGTTTGAATACCGTTGCCACCTATGTTTTTTGGAATTATCATAATACAGCTCCTGGTGTGTGGGATTTTAAAACCGGGAATAAAAATTTGGCTGAATATATTAAAATGGCACAGGAAGAAGGTCTCTTTGTGATCCTCCGTCCCGGCCCCTATGTATGTGCCGAATGGGAATTTGGAGGTTACCCCTGGTGGCTGCAAAATAACAAAGATCTGGTCATTCGCACCAATCAGCCTTTTCTCGATTCGTGCAAAGTATATATTAATAAACTCGCCGAACAGGTAAAAGGATTGCAAATGTCCAAAGGAGGGCCTATCATCATGGTGCAGGTCGAAAACGAGTTTGGGTCGTATGTGGCGCAACGCAAGGATATTCCGATGGAGGTGCATAAAAAGTATTCATATGCCATAAAGCAAATGTTGATGGACGCCGGATTCGAAAAACCATTCTTTACTTCCGATGGTTCCTGGCTTTTCGATGGGGGAGCTATCCCTGATGCACTGCCCACTGCGAATGGGGAGGATAATATCGATAATTTAAAGAAAACAGTAAATGCCTACAATAATAACCAGGGGCCCTACATGGTAGCCGAATTTTATCCGGGCTGGCTCGATCATTGGGGCGAAACGTTTGTGAAGGTAGATCAGGAGCAAACCGTGAAACAAACGGAGAAATATCTTCAAAATGGCATCAACTTTAACTTCTATATGGTTCATGGAGGAACCAATTTTGGATTTACCTCCGGTGCGAATTATAACGACGAATTCGATATTCAACCTGATATTACGAGTTACGATTACGACGCTCCCATAAGTGAGGCCGGATGGGCTACACCAAAGTATTTGGCAATAAGGGAGGTACTGAAAAAGTATGTAAGCTACCCAATCCCGGAGGTTCCAAAGCAAATTCCGGTAATTACAATTCCCGACATTCAGCTGACAAAATCAACCGACCTTTTCGAATGGAAGAAAACATTGAAACCAATTGTAAATGAATCACCAATGACTTTTGAGCAACTAGGACAAGGACATGGCTATGTTTTATACAGCAAACGATTCACCCAACCCATTCAGGGAAAGCTTCAGCTGACAGGCCTTCGCGATTATGCACTGGTTTTTGTCAATGGAAAAAAAGTGGGGGAATTAAACCGGATAGTTAAAACCTATTCCCTTGACGTGAACATTCCTTTTAATGGGACGTTGGAGATATTGGTCGAAAACATGGGACGAATCAATTATGGCGCTCAAATCCCAAATAACAAAAAGGGCATAATTTCACCGGTATTAATCAACGATTTTGAAATAACCGGTAATTGGGAAATGTATAAAGTGCCTATGGAGTCGGCTCCAACCCTTGAAAAACTTTCAGGGACCGAAAAAACAGGAAGGCCGGCGTTTTATTCAGGTTCTTTTGAGTTACCGCAAACCGGCGATGTTTTTCTCGATATGCGTGGCTGGGGCAAGGGAATTGTATTTGTGAACGGTTACAATCTTGGTCGTTACTGGAAAATTGGTCCTCAACAAACGCTGTATCTTCCCGGGTGTTGGTTGAAAAAAGGAAAAAACGAGGTAGTTATTTTTGAACAACAAAACGATACCTCACAAAAGGTTCTGAAAACACTTGATAAACCTATTTTGGAGGAGTTGAAAAATTAGAAGCTAAGTGTCAAATAAGTTGATTTTATCCATGAATTTTAAGGAGGCTGTATGAAAAGTAAGTTCATTATCGCATTTCGACTCCGCTCAATGTGACAATTAACTTACTTTCAACGGTCAGGCTGAGCGAAGTCGAAGCCTTATCCCACTTTTTACGCAGCCTCTTAGGGGGTATCAGACTTTTCGGAGCAGACTCAAACTTGGGCAGTCTACAAAAACAGTTAAATTTTAATGCTAAATTAGAAAGCGAACACTATGAAAATGAACATGTACAGGATTTCATTCATAATTATTGCAATGGCAGTTACACAACTTGCTATTTGTCAAATTGCAGAAAAAGAAATACCTATAATTCCAAAACCGGCAAGCATTAAGCTTTTTAATGGAAAATGTGCCATTGGTTCAAATACTTCCATATATTATACCAAAGGCGATCTTCAGTTTTCGGCCGAATTTGTTGCCGATATTATCAAGAGCTTTGGCGGTGAATCTCCCGAAGTAATTTACAGTTCAAAGCCTCCCTCAAAAAATGGAATTATCCAATTGGTTTTGGACAAAACTATTTCAGAAAAAGAGGGATATCGGCTTACTTCCGGCAAAAACATTGTGATATCGGGACAAACTCCGCAAGGTGTTTTTTATGGGGTACAATCGCTGCTTCAACTCCTTTATGGATATAAAACAAACACCGGATTTTCCATTCCCTGTATGAATATTACGGATAGTCCGCGCTTCCCATGGCGTGGCATGCATCTGGATGTTAGCCGTCACTTTTTCGATAAGGAATTTATTAAGAAGTATATCGACATCCTGGCCCTTCATAAAATGAACACGTTTCACTGGCATTTGGTCGACGATCAGGGCTGGCGCATTGAGATAAAGAAATATCCAAAGCTCACGGATGTTGGTGCCTGGCGGGTAAATCACGAAGACTTGCCCTGGAATAATCGTCCTGCTCAAAAACCCGGAGAAAAGGCTACTTATGGAGGATTTTATACACAGGAAGATATTAAGGAAATTGTATCTTATGCTTCACAGCGCTATATCAATGTAGTTCCCGAAATTGAAATGCCGGCACACGTTACCTGCGCAATAGCCGCATATCCTCAGCTATCGTGTAAGCAAATACCTGTTACGGTTCCGTCCGGTGGATTCTGGCCAATTACGGATATTTATTGCGCCGGAAACGACAGCACATTCCTGTTTCTTCAGGATGTGTTAACCGAAGTCATGGCCTTGTTTCCCTCAAAATATATTCATGTGGGAGGGGACGAAGCAGATAAAACGAACTGGAAAACCTGCCCGAAATGCCAGGCAAGAATAAAGGGGGAAGGATTAAAGGATGTCGGAGAACTTCAAAATTATTTTATCAGCAGAATCGACAAATTCCTTACCAGTAAAGGACGAACCTTGATTGGTTGGGACGAGATTCTGGAAGGTGGATTGGCCGAAAATGCTACGGTTATGTCATGGCGGGGAATTGATGGCGGAATCCAGGCTGCCAGAATGAAACACGATGTGGTAATGACTCCCTCATCGCATTGTTATTTCGATTACTATCAAAGTACCGATAAAGAAATTGAGCCAGCCGCTTTTGGCGGACTTATCGATTTCAAAAAAGTATATTCGTACGAGCCGGTTCCTCAGGAGCTAAATGTCGATGAAGCTAAACATGTATTGGGTGCTCAGGGGAATATGTGGTCGGAGTTTTTACTTTCGAACTCCCAGGTGGAATACATGGCCATACCGCGTATTACAGCCCTTTCAGAAGTTGTTTGGACTCCTGCTTCTCTGAAAAGTGAGGCAAGCTTCCTGGCGCGGTTGCAAAATATGTACACTGTTCTGCAAGCCCAGAATATTAATTTTCATGTTCCTACTCCCCAGGGATTATTAAAAACCATGCTTTTTATAGATACTGCTCTAGTAGAATTGTCTAATCCACTAACCTTTGGACAGATATATTATACCACCGATGGTTCTGTGCCGACTACAAAAAGCGCGAAGTATACAACTCCTTTTAAAGTTACCTCCAATACCACGCTAAAAGCCTTATTGGTATTGGATAACGGTAAGGCAAGCGGTGTAAAATCCGGTGAATTGATTCAACAGAAACCTAGGGCCGCACTTACTGATATAAACAATCTGGAACCGGGCATCCGTTACGATTTATTCGAGGGAGGACTTACCACCCTTGCAAATCTTAAATTGCTGCCCCTTAAAAATACGGGTAAAGTCAATGAAATAAAAATACCTGCAAATATTAACTTCGATTTGAAGGCGTTGGCTTTTAATGGTTTTATTCAATTGAGCGAAACCGGTGTTTACACGTTTAAATTAATTTCCGACGATGGAAGTCAATTATTCATCGACGACCAACTGGTTATTGATCATGACGGTCCACACGGCCCGGAACCTAAGGAAGGACAGATAGCATTAATGAAAGGTCTTCATCGAATCAAGGTATTATTCTTTCAGGCCGGAGGAGGCGAAACGCTACAGTTACTAATGAAAACTAAGGGAATTGAGGAGCAACCCGTAAATGCATCCATACTTTTCAGGACCAAAGATTAATCATTTACTTTTAAGTTAAACGCATTACGCATGAGAAATTTAAAGAAATACCTGTTGGGTTTTACTGTATTAATGGGATGTTTAACCCTTAGGGCCCAGGAAGATGAACGATATGTCGCCGATCCCAATCCATTGATTCAAAAACGAATTGATCAATGGCAGGATATTAAATTTGGACTCCTGATGCATTGGGGAACATACAGCCAATGGGGAATTGTAGAGTCCTGGTCTATTTGTCCGGAGGACGAAGGATGGTGCGTTCCCGATACGGTGAAGGATTATTTTTCGTACAAGAAGCAATACGAAGGATTACAAAAAACCTTTAATCCACAAAAGTTCGATCCGCAAAAATGGGCAAAGGCTGCGAAAGATGCCGGAATGAAATATGTGGTATTTACTACCAAACATCACGACGGATTTTGTATGTTCGATTCGAAGTATACCGATTATAAAATTACCAGCCCCAATACCCCTTTCCATACAAATTCAAAGGCAAATGTAACCAAAGAAATTTTCAGCGCTTTCAGGAACGAAGGCTTATGGATTGGCGCCTATTTTTCCAAGCCCGACTGGCATAGCGAAAACTATTGGTGGCCACAGTTTCCTCCATTTAATAGAAATGTAAACTACGATATTGCGACATATCCCGATCGCTGGAATAAATTTGTGGATTACACCCACAATCAGGTAATGGAACTTTGCACCGATTATGGCAAAATAGATATTTTATGGTTCGATGGCGGTTGGGTTCATAAACTCGGTGAATCTGCAGAAAAGCCTGAATTGCCGGGATATATGCTTTCAAAGGATCCAAATTTTGATGTTGGTAAAAATCTCAATCATATTCCCTTTATTCCCGGTTATCAGGTAACCAAACGTCAAAACCAGGACATAAAAATGGACGAGCTGGTTTCGAAAGTCCGAAGTGTGCAACCCGAAGTAATTGTGGTGGATAGGGCAGTCCCGGGCAAAAATCAGAACTATCTCACACCCGAGAATCAAGTTCCAAATAAAATGTTGCCTCACCCATGGGAATCCTGTATTATCATGGGCGGAGGGTGGTCGTATTCTTTTAATCCCGAATTCAAAACCTCCAGGGAACTTGTCCATATGCTTGCTGACATCGTTGCCAAAGGGGGAAATCTTTTGCTAAATATTGGCCCCGGTCCTGATGGAACCTGGTACGACGAAGCATATGTCCGTTTAAAGGACATGGGGAGTTGGCTGCAAATAAATGGAGAGGCTATATACGGAACTCGACCTATTGCCCCTTATTTTGTCGACAATTTGAGGTTTACCAGAAAAAAAGACGGTTCAGCCTACATAATACAACTTTTAAAGGAAAACGAATTTCCGGCAGAGATTTCATTTAAAGGTTTTTTTCCAAAAAAAGGAGCAAAACTTTCAATATTAGGTTTGCCTGGAGTTAATTTAAAGTGGAAAAAAGAAGGAGAGGTTTGTAAAATAGTTATCCCAGCGACTCTTAAAGGGAAAATACCATCGAACTATGCTTTTTCAGTAAAAATTTCGGAGGTTGAAAACTAATATCGGAGTGAGACGAGGCCCTAAAGAAGTCAGTTGATTATCGCATTTCGACTCCGCTCAATGTGACAATTAACTGACTTTCAACGGTCAGGTTGAGCGAAGTCGAAGCCTTATCCTCCTTTTCACACAGCCTCGTCTAAGTTAAATGCTTCATTTAAATTGAGAAATATTAAAAATCATCCTTATGAATAAAAACATAGCGCTATTAATTTTGATAGCAGGCATTATGCTATCGTCTTGCAAACATCAAACTTCATTAATTCAAAACCCCGATTGTTTAGCAGATATCCAGCGGATGCTGGAAATTCAGAAAAGCATGACCAAAAATAGCCAAATTGATATTTGGGGAGTTTTTAAAAAGGAAATGACGCAGGACGAGCTGCAAGCCATGCAATTTCTATATGCCTATATGCCGTTAAGCGATTTGGCCGATTATCCATCCGATTTCTTCCTCTCGAATACAAAACGTAGTTTGGAAGCAAAGAAAGAAACAGCTTGGGGAGATTCTCTACCCGAAGATGTATTTCTACATTTTGTGCTGCCGGTGCGGGTAAATAACGAAAACCTCGATTCGTTCAGATTGGTAATGTACCCTGAAATTAAAGACCGGATCAAAGGCCTACCCATGAAAGATGCCGCCCTGGAAATTAACCACTGGTGCCACGAAAAAGTCAATTACCGTGGAACCGATGGTCGTACCAGTGCTCCTTTGAGTACCATCAGCAAAACATTTGGGCGCTGCGGCGAGGAATCGACCTTTACAGTTGCTGCAATGCGCACTGCCGGTATCCCCGCAAGACAGGTATATACTCCTCGCTGGGCGCACACCGACGACAATCATGCCTGGGTTGAGGTTTGGATTGATGGAAAATGGTATTTTCTGGGGGCCTGCGAACCTGAATCGGAGCTAAACGTTGGGTGGTTTAATGAGCCATCGCGACGCACCATGTTGGTGCATACCCGCGCCTATGGCCGCTATTTTGGAAAAGAAGATGTCATTATTGCCAACGACCGGTTTTCGGAGCTTAATCTCACAGCAAATTATGCCACCGTAAAAACGATAACATTTAAAGTCGAAAATAGCGATGGAACACCTGCCGATAGCGCTAAAGTAGAATTTAAATTATATAATTACGCCGAATTTTTCCCCATCGCTTCTGCTTATACGGATAAAAAAGGGTTGGCACACCTGAAAACCGGAATGGGCGATTTATTAGTATGGACTTCAAAAAATGGCGCTTATGCCTATAAGAAACTTTCCGTTCCTGAGGCCGATACCTTCACCCTGACCTTAAAACCATTTGATAAAAAGGAATATTCCGAAATGCTCGATATGGTTCCTCCACACGCTGTGAAAGAAACAAACCCCGTGAGCGAAGAAAAAAAAGCAGAAAACAATATAAGGCTGGCATTGGAAGATTCCATCCGCAATTGCCGCATGGCTACCTTTAAGGATAGCGTTTGGGTAAAAGCCTTCGCCCAAAAAATTCATTTACCTTTCGATTCCGTATTCCCAATCATTAAAAAAAGCTATGGCAACTGGCCTGCAATAAGCAAATTTCTAGAAAGTAACCTGTCCGACTACCGTCATTTTCTTTTACCATTTGCATCACAGCTTTCTGACAAGGATTTTAGCGATACACGCGAATTTGTTCTTACCGATCATCTGAAGTCGGCCTTTGCCAATCCAGCTTCTGAGACTTCTATACCTGAAGATATATTTGTGAAGTATATTCTTTCTCCCCGCATCAACATTGAATTTCTTTCACCCTGGCGAAGTTTTCTTCAAAAAGAAATGAGCGAAAAATTGGCAGCAGAAACCAAGGGGAATATAACTGTATTAACCGATTGGATTCGCAAAAACATTACCATCGATAACATGGCCAATATGCATTCCCGGGCGCCGATTTCACCCATTGGGGTATTTAACCTGAGAGTGGCAAATTCCATTTCGCGCGATATCTTTTTTGTAGCTGCCTGTCGCTCGTTTGGCATTCCCGCCCGATTAAATCCAGAAACCTCTGTTCCGGAATACTGGAATAAAGGAGGATGGATTCTGACCGGTTTTGATGAAACGCCTTTACAGCAGCCAGTAAAAGGGACATTGCAATTGTTTACCAAAGAAAGTGGGATATCCCCTCAATACTATTTGCATTTTACTATTGGTATTATAAAGGATGGATTTATTAAGACCCTGGAATTTGAAGAAGGACGAAAGCTTACTGACTTTCCGGCCGCAATTCCAATGGATACGGGGAGGTACGTGCTGATAACCGGTAACCGCATGGAAGATGGTTCGGTACTGAGCTCGCTCACGTTTTTTAATATCCTTCCGGGAAAGCTTTCCAAATTGCCGGTAGCTCTTCGTAGACTTCCCGAAAATATTAAGCCTTCCGGAAAACTCGACCTTAGCAATATCATGTTAAATACGACCGGTAAAAAGCCTGAAAGTATTGCCACCCTAGCCAAAGGAAAAGATATGGTGTTAGTACTTTTCGATCCTGACAAAGAGCCTTCCAAGCATATTTTGAACGACCTGGGACCTTATGTAGAGCATTTTAATAAGTGGAACGGTACCTTTATTTTTGCGATGCCCAAAGAAAAGAGCGGCCAGGCTGGAGTACTGAAAACCTATGCGCTTCCTTCGAGCTTACTTTCGGGGATCGACGAAAATAATAACCTGTTAGAAGCAGTGGGCAAGATCTATGGTTCTGGTTTAAAAGATAAACTCCCACTGGTATTATTGTGCGATAATCAGGGGAATGT
The DNA here is from genome assembly GCA_020048915.1 of Bacteroidota bacterium. Taxonomy (GTDB): domain Bacteria; phylum Bacteroidota; class Bacteroidia; order Bacteroidales; family JAAUTT01; genus JAAUTT01. Next base: position 46,439 of record JAIFLU010000170.1, read on the forward strand.
ATACTTGTTTTCGTCGGGCTATAAAATCGGGATGGGAGAACAAATTTTAAAAGTAACCCCGGTGCTCACTAAAGTCAGGGAGAGTTGTGCGAAGTAACTTAGGAAGATTCAGACCTGGCAGGTATTCTGGGTCTTGCCAGGTCTGAATATAATCAAACTATCTGGTTCACATATTGTTATAATTATCTCCGTCATTTATTTAGACAACTAAATCTAATTACTAAACTTACTCAAACTTCTTTTTGCTTCATCGCAAATCCTTGCATGGGCAATGTTTTCGTGAATCGATTCGAGGTACATTTTTGTTTGAGGAAACGCCTGAAAAGCCCTGATAACTTTCCATTGAACCATCACATTATTTGAAAACCGGTTAAGGCAAAGGTTCAAGGCAAAATAGGAACTATGATTTTTGCTATAATAAGCAATGTATCCAACGGCATCAATAGCCTCCAATACCTGAACAAGGTTTCCCGAAATAAGCACCTGTTCCAAGCCGGGCAAAGCTTCTTCTCCAATTTTAGCAATGGTGCGGGCTACAATATCCCGGGGCAGCGGAAAACTCGATTTATCAAACAAATTGGCTGGTAAAACTTTGTGCTGGTTATTCCCAATTGTCCCCAACAGCGGTAAAAGGTAATCGACTGCCGGGTATCCTAATTTTACAAGCGCTTCGCAAATAGCAATTTTTGTATATAGTTTTTTCTCCGCCCTCAATGCTTCGCAAAGTCCGGTTATAGCCTCAGCTTCCTGACGTTCTCCGAGCATTTGTGCCGAAATGGTTCGTTCTTCGGCAACAGGGCTGTTTAACATCCAAATCATTTCCCTGTTGTTTAGGATTTCGTAATGGTCGAATTGTTGCATCGAAACATATCCTCTGTTCTGCAACTGTTGTATGGTGCTTTTCATTTGATTTCTGTTAACAATTTGGACGATTGAAAATTAATAAAATAAATAATCCCTATCGGGACTAAATGATCGATATGTTTTTCGGGGTCAATAACCACTGTTTCTATTGGCTTTTTGGGACTCCATTGGTATATAAGTTGTGTTTCCATGAATAATTGCATTAAAAGTATCTAATTGCAGAACTCTAACAATCATTATGCCACAACTTGTATGCTATTTATTATTAGTCTATTATAAATTTTACTTAATTTTAAATTCTTCCATTATCACAAGGATGTAAAACATATCTAATTAATAATATGCATGTTATACGATAATGCAAAGTTGTTCTAAATCGTACAGTAGCGGTCAAAAACAGTACAAACCATCTTGCAATGTGAACTATATTCACCGGAGGGAATAAGATTAGCAGGCTTTCCGGAGAGAGGGTTTTTGAACCGCAAAGTACATTGGGTAAACTCGGTATACTTTACGGTTCAATTATTTCAGATTATAAGTGAATAAATTGCATTCAATTACTTTATCTTACCGGCCCATTGAATTGCGCCAATCAGGTGCTTTATCACCAAAGGTTCATCGTAATTGTCGTCGCGGTGACCTACCCCACTATAAAATGCCCGGCCTCCATCGAACTCATGGCACCAGATAAAAGGATGGGTTTGTCCATTCTGGCCTCCAGTGTATGTGGTTTCGTCCAAATAAGCCAGGACCTTAATATCCGGATTTATATTCTTGAAATTATACCACTCATCAGTACGCTCCCATTTCTCGGGTAAAAAAGAAGTGGCAACATTATTTTTATCGGTAACATTAATAGTTGCTTTCTGTTGGTTTGGGTGCGACAGAAAATAGGCACCCACCAGTTTGTTATACCACTGCCACTCATACTCGGTATCGGTTGCCGCATGGATGCCAACAAAGCCTCCGCCCGACTGGATATACTTTTCGAAAGCCGTTTGCTGAGCTTCATTAAAAATGTCGCCCGAGGTATTCAGAAATACTACTACTTTATAGTTTTTTAGGTTATCGGTGGTAAATACATCGGCATTGCGGGTGGTATCGGCAATCATTCCCTCTTGAGTACAGGCTTGTTTTAAAATTACAATCGCCTTTTCGATAGAACCATGGTGATACCCCATTGTTTTTGCAAATATTAGTACCCGATTTTCTTTTTTATCCGATGCCTGGCAGTTAAACATCAAAAAAGCCAGGGCAGCAATCAGAATTTTAGAGAGGTGTTTTTTCATACACAGAAATATTAGGTTGAATTAGCAGTAATTATTTAGGTAATGTAAATAGGACTCGTTTATAACAAAGATAGGGGAATTCTATTTTGTTTTTGTAACCTTTTTTATTGAATTAAATACATAATAATATGTTTCTTAATCTGCGAGGTTGAGCCATTTAAACCAGCAATTGATTTTGACGAAAATGGAACCTGGGTCAAAGAAAACCATTACCATTTTAGCAGCAGTCATGATATCAGATCATCATTTTAGGTGTTACTTCAGCAATATTTTAAATCAGGATACCTTAAAAATTCTTAAAAAAAGTCAATTAGCATTTTTAAGGTATTATTACAATTTATTCTAACTAATAATTTATAAATTAACGCCTTAAAACAATATAAATTTCAAATAACCAGTTATGGCAAAATATTGGCTTGAATATAGACATGGTCAACTTTCTGACTTGGTTACTTCAACAAATCAACTAGATAGTCTAATATATAATACTAAAATTACCAATATAGATTTCATTTGTGCTAGTGGGGAAGATATAGACTATAACACTTTTTTAGCATTTGAATCTTCATTAAACAAGTTTAAAATTTACAATTGCGATTCAAAAAAAATACAGTTAATAGAGAAAATTCAAGAAAATGCATTTGACATAATTCAGTTTATTGATTGTAAGATCTCAAATTTAGAGATATCAGAACAAACAATAAACGAATTATCATTTTCAAATTGCATTTTTGAAGAAATAAAAATAAATCAATGCAAAAGCATCGACAATATTCAAATTTTAGATAACACTCTAATTAATGACTTGAACATTGTTAGTTGCTATTTAATAAATTCCTTTGAAATAAAAGGTGCAATTTTGAAACAAGCATTTTTCTTCGCTTCAGATATTAATCATTTTAAAATCAAAGATTTAAAATCAAATCATTCATTTAAAATTGAAGGTTGTCATATTGACAGTATTGCCTTTACAAACATTGATACTGAGAATTTAAATTTCCTTTATACAACAATTAAATCATATATTAATATTGCTTATTGCCAATTAAAAAGTCATTTGGAATTTAATGAATGTAGGTTTGAAAATGCATTTGTAAGTACTTGGATTTGTGATTTAACTTTAATATTTAATGATACTAAATCGGATGCAAAAAGTGAATTCTATTTCAATGATTCATCAAATTCTAAGTTTGAATTTAATAGATGCTACTTTTCAGATGAGGTAAAATTTAAAGGGAATTCATATAATACTAAAAGGAATTTCTTTATTAATGAGACAATTTTTAAAGATTTAGTTCTATTCAATGAAAATAGTGCCAAAAGCTCAGAAATATTTAAAACTCTGTTTCAAAAAGGAGTATTTATTCCATTAACTGACTTAAATATTACTACTGATCCAAAACTGAATTTAATAAAAGCATTTAAAAAGAATCAAGCTTTAAGAAAAAGCAGAGAACACATTCATAGTTCTATTTGGTGTACTTTAAAAAATCAATCGTTATCCCGAAATGATAAAATAAGCGCTCTTGAATATAAAAAATATGAGATGGATTCATATTCAAAAGAACTTAGAAATCGGAAAGGAAAAAATCAAGAAAAAATCGTGCTTTTTTTAAATGGAATTTCAAATAATCACGGTATCAGTTGGGGGCAAGGACTTGTGTTTACAATCTGTTCCTGGATTCTCTTCTATTCTATGTTTGTTATGTCCATTGATTGCTTTGAAGGTCTCTTTTCAAAGGATTACAAATTTCTGCTTAGTGATAAAATATACTGGAAAAATGCATTAGACTTTTTATGGTTACCTCAAGGTATTAAAAATTTAACTGATTCCATTGAATATTTATATGGATTCTCAGCAATAATGGCTATAATAACATTCTTATTAGGCAAAATTTTTGTCGGCTATGGAATTTACCAAACTATTTCAGCTTTTAGAAAGCATGGGCAAATTTAAAGAGCAATAATAACAATTTCCCATTTGGTTAATTTTTAGCTTATCAATTATTTTAACATAAATCTGAGTTGATAGATAGTTTTTATTATAAAAAAATTATTCTATCCCCTCCTTGTCCCCAAAAACAAACAACCCCTCCAAAGTTTTCACTCAGAAAGGGTTATAAGTCATAAAAGTAGTCCCACCGGATTTCGAACTAAAAACAAACGTATGCCTCTATTTGACGCTATTCTCTTATTAGTCTGTTTTGGGCAATTGGTAAAGAATTGGGAAAATATCAATTATTCTTCATCCTCTTTTTCTTTGAAGAGATTATCCGATTCTTCATAGTATGAAGGATTAACCTTTTCTTTCAACTCAGCAAAATCCAGATATATGCTTTTACTTAAAGAATTAAATTCTATATCAATAACCCCTTTTCCTTTAACGGCCATTTTCCTAATATGCTTTTTTAAGTTTTTAAGCTCACTTACAACCTTATAATATTCGTCCTCTCTTCCATCATCAAATAAATCAATCATTTCAACATCTAAAGCCGTTGCAATAGCTTCAAGAGTATCTAATTTGATTGACTTATTCTTAAACATTCCATGCAAGCCTTGTTCAGTTACTCCAATCTTTAAAGCCAGGTCTTTTAAAGAAACCTCATAGTCTTTAGCTAAGTCTTTGATATTGTTAATTATATCCTGAGTAGTCATTTTTTAACTAAATTATATTTGTTTTTACTAAAGTTACGTTTAATTTTGATGATTTAATTTTAGTTTACTAAACATTATAAACCTAAATCAAATTAATAATGAACAAAATTGCTAAAGTAATAAATAAAAAATCAGGTGACAAATTTAAGTTTATACCTGATTTTGAATTTTATAAGACTGTTGGTATCGGAAGAAAAAGGTGGGCTCAACTTCTCAGGAATGAAAAACCTGCCAACATAGACGAACTTACAAGAATTGCTAAATACTTTGAAGTTAGTGTAAACGATCTTATTGATGCAGAACCTTCAGAAATTTAGCTCATGAATACAATAATCGTAACAACTGAAGAGGCTTTAGAAGGAATTATAAAAAAAGTCTTGCGAGATATAGAACTTGAAAAATCTAAGAATATAAAAGAGCCAATATATTCTATTAATCAGGCTGCAAAACTGCTTCACTTATCGCATTCAACGGTTAAAAATAGAATTCAAGCTGGAATGATAAAAACCACTTTGGACGGTCGTATTCCAGAAAGTTCGATAAATAGGTATTTACAAAACCTTGCTGAACCTCCATAAAAGAAAAAACCCGGGCGCACTAATTCCCAGGTTTATAATTAGAACAAATCACCACTAAGTATTTACAAGATATTAATGGCTTTTCATATTCCAAAGATACAAAAAAAATGACTGCACAACAATTTCAATCTAAAGCAATTGAGATTTACAATCAGCTAACCAAAGGTGAAATTAGTAAAGAAGACTACATAAAAAAAGTCATCGAACTAATACATATACCTGATTATCCGAAGGAATTTGAACCCATAATTTTATCATGTAGACAATTACTATATTATCTTGATATACAGGTTTATAACATTAATAAAAATTAAACAATGGAAAATGATAAAATTAATGCCCAGGGACTAATTGAATTAATGAAAGTCAATAATTTGGGTAACCCCAAAGAAAATCAACTTGAAATAGCAGATTCAATCTTTGATATAATTGCCTGTGTTAATCCTGACATGGCTAATAATGGATTAATAGATTCATTGTCAGTTCTGGCAAAGTACTATCATCTAAATAAAAGGCTTGATGAAATTTTAAATAATTAACCAATGCCAGGTTAACAGCCTGGCTTTATTTTTTATTACTATGAAAAAAATAAAGTTGAACAAAATAGTTCCTCCTGATCGTCAATCCCATTACATTAAAAGGAGACAATATCAAATCGCTTTAGGTAATGAGTTTATAGCGTATTTTAACTATTCCACTGATTTAGCTTTTGATTTTAATATTCTAATCCAAGAAGTTTAGTAACCTGGGGAGAACCCACCAAACCAGGTTAAAATCTGAATAGTCCAAAATGTGAAAAAGAAACCTTTACACCCCCTCAACCTAGCATGGATAAAGTTTTAACAGCAAAGAATACGGATATCAAGCATATAATTGAAAGTGAGACAAATTTAAAATTTGACTCACAAAATAAATTAGCTGAATGCCCTTTTTGTGGATCAGGATCGGGTAAAAATAGCACGCCCGCTTTTAGTATTCATCCCAAGAAAAATATCTTTTCTTGCTTTTCCTGTAATGAAAAAGGAAACTCAATTGAATTCATTATCAAGAAACACCCTGGATTTAATAACAAACAAGCGATCGATTATATTATAAAGGATTATTCGGGTAAAATGATTGATGAAATATTGTCACCTGGTGACAGCATCAAAAATGATGATACTTTCCGGAAAACTCTATATGCTTTAAAATCCAATGATATAAAACCAGCATCTGATTATTTAATCAGTCGTTCAATAAACGTTACAGCATTACCTTCTGATTGTTATTGTTATGACAAATTACTAAATGCCATTGGTTTTATTGATAGTGAAAATAAGCTGATCAACAAACGTTATATTGAACCAAAGGAAGGCAGTTCAAAAGCTTCATTTGTAAAAGGATCGGAAATAAAAAACTCAGTATATGATAAACTTTATAAACCAGATCAGGAAGCCATTTACCTAACTGAAGGCGTTATAAATGCTATGTCATTGCCTGAGCTTTCTTCACTGGCAATTTTCACTACTGAAAATAAGTTTACCAATAAAGAAAAGCTTTCCAGGTATATCACTGACAAAAAAGTAATACTCGCTTTTGACAATGATACAGCCGGCAACAAATGCACAGATTATTACAATGCCTTTATCCTGGATTCAGGGATTGAAATAAAATCTTTATCAAGGTTAGTATTACCCCCGGATCAGGATTTAAATAATCTTTTGAAATCCGGAAAACTTACTGATCACTTGGCCAGTACCTCCAGCTTTGATGTTATTTGGGAAAATCAAAATCACATTGATATTTTATTAAAAGTGATTGAGCCGGATTCAGAGGACCCATATTTTGAATTTGATAATTATCAATTCTTTAAAAAAGAAGGCCGTTACTATACCAGGATTCAAGCCGGAAAAGCATTAAAGGATATCTCTATATCTAATTTCCTCATGGAAATATTATACCACTTTGTAGATGGTTCAAACAATACAAAGCGATTAATTAAAATACAGCGATACACAGGCGAAATAATTACAGTCGAGGTTCTAAGCTCCGAAACAAAACCGGAAACCTTTGAAACAATTCTTAAAAGTCACAATTGTACTTTCCTGGGTTCGTCTTATTTATTGAAATCAATATTTATGGTTTTAATGGATAATCAACGAGAAGCATTTTCAATAGAAATGCTAGGATACATTCCTGAATTTGATTTGTATGCTTTTTCTGATTGCTTAATTACTAATGATTTAAATCTAATAAAAACCAATCAAATAGGAATAGCTACCCACGGAAAGAAAAGCTTTTATTTACCCTCTTTTGCTCAATCCAATATCAATAATAAAGCCTTTACAAATTCCCGTAAATTTAGGTATAAAGAAGGCTCCTTAAACTTTCATGAATGGTCAAAACTGATTTACCAGGCGTACAATGTTAATGGCAGTATTTCTGTTTGTTACTTAATCCTTTCGATGTTTCGTGACTTAGTTTTTCAGGAATCCGGTTTTTTCCCATTTCTCTATTTATTTGGTCAGCCAGGAGTGGGTAAAAGTTCATTCATAGACTTTTTTTTAAGGCTATTTGGAGAAAAGGAAATAGGCACAAGTATTAAGAATTCAACTGTAAAAGGTATAGCCCGAACTTGCGGCCAAAAAAGAAATGCTTTGGTATTTCTAAAAGAATTCGAAAATACCATTGACCGGGAAATGATAGCCTTTTTCAAAAACGCATATGATGGAGCAACATACACCATTGCACAAAAAAGCATGGATAATAAAACAGATGCCTTTCTGGTTGAATCAGCCATTATAATTGATGGTAACGTACTTCCTACGGCTGAAAGTGCTCTATATGATAGAATGATAGTCCTTCATTTCGAAAGTCATAATTTTAGCCAAGATGAAACCGAAGCTTTTAAGCGTTTAGGTATAGAATCAGAAAAAGGATTAGGTCAAATAATAAAAGAGATCCTTTCACACCGGGAATATTTTAAAGCCAATTTCAAAACCGGATTTAAAGAGATTTACAACGAATTGAAATATGATTCTTTGAGCTTTGAAGGCTTTGATTTAAAGATATTACCTGAAAGAACAATCCGGCATATATCCCTTTTATTAAGCCCGTTTAAAGTCCTTTTTCAAAAACTCAAATTCCCTTTTGAATTCAATGAGCTTTCCAAAAAGATTATACAGGATGCAATTGAAAAATATCACTTGCTTAATGATATTAAGGATGTTGCAGTATTTTGGGATGCAATTAATTGGGAACGAAATAAAGACTATTCCGCAATCCAGGATACAAAACATTTTATAAAGGAACATCAAAGCAGTATTCTCTATTTGAAAATACCAGAGTTATACCCGTTTTACATGCAGTATTGCAAATTGAATAACCTCAATTATGTTGACAAAGCTTCTTTGCTTTCCTTGTTGACTTCATCCAGTTATCCACCTTTTATTCCTGGTATTCAAAAAGGCGAACATAAAAGCGTAAATAAACGCCCATTGGGTAGATGCTATATGTTTAAATTCGATACTTCAATTGAAAGCAATTCAATAATAATCAATGATAAACAAATTTACTTATAAATGAAAATGTTTCTAAATCTGATATGATACTTTTTTTGTGTAACAATGGTAACATTGGTAACATTTATATTTAATATACTGATATTGAATTTTATAACAATAGTCTAAAATGTTACCAGTTGTTACAATTGTTACCAGTCAACTATAACCTTCTAATTAAATGAAGAATAGAATTATTTCCTAAATGTTACCAGTAAAATCACATTTTGTAACACAACTGGTAACATGTATTTAATTATATATCATTTATTTACAAAGCTTGTTACCATTGTTACCATTGTTACCATGAAAATTAAGGGAAGCCCTGAAAGAAATAGCTTTTATTACTTATATGTCACATTATTAATATTTTAATTATGGAAGAAAAAATTGAAACACAAAAAAAAACTGGTTTAAAAAGGAAAAAAACTAAACCTATCAATTACAAAGCTGAAAGTCTCCGGTATAAATCAGAACTTGAAAAATTACAGAAAACAGTAAAGATTGATCTTGATGGTAAGATTTCAATTGATTTCAGCTTAACTGACTTGTTTTGGATGAAATCTTTAATTGGAAAGGAATTAACTGAATTGGAAGGTGATTTGGTAACCTACGATAATGATGATAAGCTACCAGCTACAAAACAGGGCCACAAATTCATTTTAAATAAAATTAAGGTTCTTGAGAATATCTACAGAAAAATTGATTGTCTAACCATTTAATTATTAAATGAAAATGAAAAACGGAAAATGCATAGTATGTGGTAAGGAATTCGAGCCACGAGTTGGAAAAAAGTATTGCAGCGAAAATTGCAAATCTTCACACTACTACGAAACTAAAAAAAATATTTCCACTATCACCCAGGATGAAAACGAAGTACAGACTGCTGATTTTAAAACAAGAATTTTATACCGGTTTGACTATTCAGAGTTTCTAAAAGTTAGTCAGAGAATAAAAGGATTAGATTTTATGGAGTATTGTTATATAAGGTCAGGTTTGACAGGAAAATGGGACTTTGAACAACTAATTGAGTTTATTGAAAGTTGGGATTCGGATTTTAGTTTGAATTCTAATTTACATAATCAACCTTACTTGGAATTTGTAAAATCATTTCAAAAAAATGCACTAGTATATACAACAGAAAATAAAAAAAAATCTGAAAATATTACGGAAATTACTAGCGAAAACACTAAAGATTCCGATTATGATTCAACCGAAATGCCATAAATTTTATCACTGAATTATTACTGTTTTATTACTGAACCTGGTTAACGCCAGGTTCTTTTATTACTGATTCAACTAAATTATACCGAATACACGATTTATTTTCATCCAATATTCTATTGTTTTCAACTTATCTTACTAATTACTTTGACATTACAATTAATATTATTATTAACAGTAAAATTCATTATTATGGAAACACAAGAAAAGAAGGCTAAAGCTCCAAAGGCTGAAATGAAAAGGTTTGTTGTTAAAACAAAGGGTTATAGTGAAACGTTTGACAGCATTGATAAGGCAAGAGGTCAATACGATGTTTTAAAAAAACGTTCGATCAAGGCTCAGGAAGCAACAAAAATTCAAATCTTTGAAAAAGAAAAGAATGAGTTAAAAGAAGTTGACTCAATCAATATTACAGAAGATTTCTTTAGGGATTAGTCCTGAAAATATTTATAGAAAAGCCTTTCATTAACTTGGAAGGCTTTTTTTATTTTTGCTTTACTAATATTACTACCATGAACAGTACAATACTAAAAGCAAATGATATTAAAATCCTAAACGGATGTTCTGTTCAAACTGCCTATACACTAATAAAAAATATAAAAGCATCTGTTGGAAAAACAAAGGAACAGTCGATAACAATCCAAGATTACTGCAATTATGAAAATGTCCATATTAATGAAGTCATTGAATTTTTAAAACTTGATTAAGGTGATATCGCATCTTATTTTATAATGGTGCTCGAGCAACATCATTTTTCTTGTTATCTCCGGATCTCACATCTTTAGAAATTAAGTTGCTGAAGTAACCGTAATTTTAATGATGCCAGCTGTAGTTAAGAAACTATTTTCATCAATCCCTTACTATTCCATTGCTCCATATACATAACCTTAACCTCATTCATAATTTTAGCATAAATCTGAGTTGTTTGTATGTCTGTATGTCCTAGAAGTTTGCTTATTACTTCAATGGGTATTCCTGAAGAAATTCCAATAGTGGCAAAAGTATGTCGGGCGCAATGAAAGCTAATATTCTTATTAATGGTTGCATCTTTTGCAATTTCCTTAAGCGTTCGGTTCATATATTGATTTACATAGGTTTTAAAAACTTTCTGCTTGGGGAATCCGGAGCCAATTAATTTTTTCGCCTGGGGAATAATAGGGACGGTTACTTGTTCTCTAGTTTTATGCATTACTATTTTTATTAATCCGTCAGATAAGTTGCAAAATTTAAGGTTTTTTATATCCTGGTATCTTAACCCAGTATAACAGGAAAAAAGAAAACATTGTAGAGCATTCCGGTAGGCACGGTCTTTTGTTTCTTCGTAAAATTTCTCCAATATCGCTAATTCTATTGATGTTAAAAATTCCCTGGTTCCTTCCTTCCTGGCAATCGGGAATAATTTGAATACATTTTCTTTTATTAGTCCTTCTTTTAATGCCTTATTTAGTATGCTTTTAATTACTGCCATAGCCTTTGCCCTGGTATTTTCTTTGTTTTTCAGGTCAGTTATCATGTAATTATCGTAAGCTTTTAGGAATGAAAGAGTAATATCTGAAAAGCTTAATTGAGGTGAATACTTCTTTAGCTTTGAAATATGACCGTTTAAGGTTTTAATGGTGTAAAAAGAATACTTGGGTTTAAGGTTATCAATTTCCCTTGCAGCGAATTCATAAAAAGAATTTCCCCTAAACTCAGGTTTATTAAATATTCTTTCAAATTCACCCAGGGTAATCTGTTTATTTTGTATTGTATAATCTAAAAGAATTCTTTTCGCCCTACCAATGGCGTTTTCAATAGTAAGGTTAATATTATAAGAATCAGGGTAGTTTTTTTTAACCAATCTGTTTTTTTCATCCCAGGAACCAGGCAAGACCGAAATGTTTAGGGAAATGTTTTTCACCTTGCCAATGGTTACTCTTAGGCAAATTGGATTTGTACCGTCTCTTTTTGTAAAGTCAGTACGGACAATAATTTTAACGTGTGCGTTCATGGCTATTTTTATTTATCAATTGGTAAAAAATTGGTAAAGAAATAGCCCAAAACATGAAAACTCGGTTTAAAATTTTAACCTCTAAACCTTCTGAAACCCTTATTAAAAGGCAGGATTGAAAACCCACTTTTCAATCCTTACCCCCTCAAAGTAGCCCCACCGGGAATCGAACCCGAATTTACAGTTTAGGAAACTGTCGTTCTATCCATTGAACTATGGAA
>JAIFLU010000243.1 GCA_020048915.1 Bacteroidota bacterium
GTGGTTTTGAAAAATTAAATAACAATAACTGACTATCAGCTAGTTTCGATACAAAATCATTCAAACTAATGATTAGTCGGATAATAGTGAAATTAAATACAAAAAATATCGACTTGTAAATTATATCGGTTAACGATGTACAATTATTATAATATAAAAAAGGCCGTCTCACTTATTTTGGACGGCCTTTTTTGTTTATCGAACTACGATTTTTTGAGTAATCATCGAGTCTTTGGTATAAATCCTTACGTAATACATTCCTTTCGGAAGTACTGAAACGTCTATATGTTCCTTGTATTCTTCACCATTGGTGAGTCTTTTCAGCATCACTACTTTGCCGTCCGGTCCAATTACATCCAACATCAAGTCTTTTCTTTTAAGAAGTTGGATATCTATATAAAGATATTCGGATGACGGATTAGGATACAGGCTTATTGTAGCCTCATTTTGTAACGATCCAATTGCGGTTGCATCCACAATGTATACCGAATCTTTCACCGAACAATTATTATTATCGGTTACAATTACCCAATAGAACCCTTGCGAAGTAACATTTAGATATCGGTTGGTGGTATTATTCAGCCAGGTGTAAGATGCATAACCAGGTCCAGCATCGAGGCTGTATGGCATGTGTGCTTTAATGGTATCGTTTGCTGTTCCAAAATTAAGCGTAGGATTACTGTTTACAACCACCTGATATTGATGCAGGTTGTTACCCAGGTCTTCGTCCAGCGCAAAGGTAAGATCAACATCAAACATGTAAGTCCCGGCAGTTGAAAGGTTAGCGCCTGAGCCAATTTCAATTGTTTTTTTAGCTCCTTTTGCCAGTGAAATAGTTTCCTGTTTGCTAACAGGGGTACCTCCATTAATAGCATAGGTTACCGTTATTGGCTGATTTGAAATTTTAACTGAACTGGCATTGGTAATTTCAACGTTTACCGGCACTGGAGATGGAGCAGCGCATTGAATCTGAGGGACTGAGAAGCTTGTAATACTTAAATCGTATTTTGGCTTAATAAGAGTTACGGTTTTTATTACAGAGCATCCCTTATCGTTGGTCACGATAACGGAACATAGCGTATCAGACCTTACAGGGTTTACTGCTGTAATTGTTAAGGTTGAGGCGGTAGAACCATTCTGCCATTCATAGCTTGCATAACCCGATCCGGCATCTAATGTATAAGGGATAGTGGTTATAATAGTGTCATTTTGTGCTCCAAAATCAACCACCGGAAATCCAAGTACATCTGTTACAAATGTTGCTGTATCGTTTAATGGCTGGACATCGGCTGCCATTTCGATGGTTACCTTGAAGGAATATTTCCCTTGCGTTGTCATATCTATAGGTAACTGAAATGTATGTAACATTGTGGTTCCAACAACACCATTAAAGATAAAGCTTTCCTGAACAGGAGCCGCCCCGTTTAGCGAATATGAAATATCGACAGATTTATTCGTAAGCGTTGAATTTCCAATGTTCTTAATTTTTACATTTAACACTTCGCTATTCGACATAGAGCAAGAGGTACCTGGCAATAATACTTCTGATACTTCAAGGTCGTTTACCAAAAGGAATATTGCCACAGTATCACGATCGGTGCATCCATGAATATCTGTAACAGATACTGAATAAGTGCTATTGGTAGCGAAATGCGTTTTTGATATTACCCATACCGAGTCGGTCGAATTGTCCTGCCATTTATATTGGGCAAATTTCCCCGGATCAATTTTATAGTCTAAGGCCTGAACAATTTTATCGATCCCCAGATTAATGGTTGGATTTCCAAAAACCTGTACAGTTTGAACCAACGAATCATTTAAAAGCTGAATATCTCCTGCAACGCTTGCCTTGAGCTTAAAGGAATAGGCTTTGGGAGTGGTCAGATCGTATGTATTTTTAAAGGTATATTGAATAGAATCGTTTGGTTTCAGCATATTCGACAATAAAAGAGTATCTTTTTGCAAACCAGCTCCATCTACCTCATACGATAAAATGATTGGCTCAGTGATTTGAATTGTATCCGTGCCCGTATTTTTAATCTGACCCTTAATTGCTGTGGTAGCTGTTTGAGTACATGCATCGATGGGCGAAACCAACTTTTGCATGGCCAAATCGTGGATAACCAGATGAACATGAATAGTATCGGAACTGGAACAATTATTATTATCGGTCACAGTAACTGAGTAATTACCCGGTTTAGTTACTGAATAATTTTGCGTTGTGGTAATACCATCGCTCCATTTCTGTGAAACAAACCCCGGACCGGCATCCAGCACATGGGTTAATTTTCCTTTAACCACCGTATCGTTTCCTAAAAACACATGCGGGTAACCAAATATTTGGAACGAAGTCTTTATGGTATCGTTGCGGGCGACAGTATCGTATTTCATTTTTGTAAACGAAATAAGGTTGTACATTCCTGCTGCCGACAGATCAAACGTGAATGTTAAGCTTGCCTGAAATAAACTGTCAGGAGCTAAGTCTTTCGTTAACAATACAGTATCTTTTTTGTATACTCCAGCATTTAAATTCATATATACAAAAATGGAGTCGTTTTTACGCAAAGTATCAGTCCCCATATTCTTGATCTTAATTACAGGATGGTGCGAAATTCCATATCCGCAATTGGTAACAGGCGAAACAATACTTGCTATTCCGGCATCGGGTACCAACAGTTTAATGTAGGTGGAATCCTGAGTTATGCAACCAGTTAAGGAATTAGTTGCCCGCACCCAATGATCTCCAAGATCAGATACTGCAAAAGTGGTATTGGTAGAGCCATCTTGCCAGAAATAATCGGTATTTGCCTCCACATGGGGTTTTAGAATTACTGTATCGGGATGCGCAGTTCGTATCGTATCAACCATATTTAGGATCGGATTAGGATTAATGGTCAAACTTGTTGATGTTGTATCATTACTAACAACACCGTAGAACGTCTTATCATTTTCAATAGTAGTAAAAGCCTTAATTTCATAGGGACCGGCATTACCAATATTAACAGGATTTTTCATCTTAAAATGAATAGTGTCGTTACGGCTAAAGTTTTTGGTAAGCTTAAATGTATCAGTAATTTGCGCTAAGCTGTTTACTTTAACACCTATAATAATAGTATCGCCAATATGCATAGTGCGGTAGCCATAGTTTTTTACAGCTAGTTTTAGTTTTGGATCGTTTTCGTATTGACAGCCAGGATTATTTAAGCCAACAAATTCAGTAACACCTACATCGAATGGGGCATCGTAAATGCGTACATCGTCAAAGGCAAATCCTTCGTATCTGTCGGTTGGAGCAGTAAAACCTGAATCGGATTTAAATGCCACCCTGAATTTAACCTTAGCTTGGTTTGCCAAGGTATTGGGCAATAATTGCCGACCTTGTTTCCAGGTTTGCTGACTGGAAGCATCAAGGGTACGTTTAGTCCATCCTTTATGGTTTAAGCTAATAATATTTTGGTTATACCAATTCCATGGGAATGGATAAGGATCTTCATCTGCATAACTCCATGTTTTCCCCTGATCTAAGGAGTATTCCAACAGAGTGCCATTCATTGTGTCTTTTGTAAAGGTGTTGAATTTTAGGTCTATCATTGGAATTTCTTTCCCGGTAAACGAGAAACAAGGACTTTCTACATACGAGTATTCATAAAGGTTATGATATCCTCCTGCATCTGTTTTCCAGGACTTAATTCCTTCAGCAGCCGTTGAGATGAACGACCCGCTTGGGTCTCCTTCGAACCAGGAAGAATTTCGCCCTGATGCAAACCAGAAGGTGGTATCATTTTCAAACCCGGTGCGATATGGGAGCGAATAAGTAGGGTATGAGATAATATTTTGCGATAAGGTATCATTCTGAGGATAATTGTCGCCGGGATGCAAGGTTTTTACCTTAATGTTGTATATGGATGGTTTTGAAAAATCAGAAGCTTGTGTAAAGGTGTATTCAATAGAATCATCGGGATTTATTTGAGTAGAGATAACCTCGTTTATAAATGTTTTACCCCCGTCGATGGAGAGTTGAACAGGGGTATTGATTAATGGTTTCGGACCAGTATTTTTTATATAAACCGAAACATGTTCGGAGGCAGATAGGTCGCACGACGATAGAGGGTTTTTATATGCGACAACCGCCGCATCGTATGGGATACTATCGGCGGCTACTAATAAATAGTCAATATTCCATCCCGAATAATTGTCAATAGCATCAGTAGGCCCCAGAGTAAAACGTAGAAAGAATTTTTTGCGATCAAGAAATTTTAAATCAAACGCTTGCTGTTTTTGCCATTTAGTATCGACATACCGTCTACTGTTTACCCATAATTTTTTCCATTCTGAACTGGTATTTAACTGATATTCGATATAGGCTGAATCGGTGTTATCGATATTTAAAAATCGGTAAAAATCCAGTTGCAGATTTTTGAAATATTTACCATCAATAAGAGGCGATTTCGCTGTATAAGGATTATTTGCAGGAATGTTATACTCATAATCGCCATTACCATCCAAATCGGTTCCTAAAACATTCGAACCTGAATATGCTGCACTGGGATCGGGGTAACCTTCTGAACCTCCATTTCCTAAAGGAGGTCCTATCTGAAATTCACCATTTAGATCCCAAAGGTTCGCTCCTTCAAAATCGTCAAAAAAAAGGGACTGTTTAATAATTCGCGAACCGGCGGGAGATTGATTGGCTGAAGGAAATGTACCTGGAATTGAAAGCATTATGTCTCCTGCAGTTATGGATGCATCAATAATATGTCCCGGAGTGGCATTTTCCTGTATGTCGTATGTAACCCACAAATAGTTTTCTCCGGTTTCCATTACCTTATTTAATCCCGAAAAAGTAATAAAACCTCCTGAAAATGACTGAGCGGTTCCACATTGCACTGGAGATTGAAATACCGAATCGTTGGTATAAAATAATTTAACACCTAATGGCTTAATATCAGTGTCGGATGTGTTACCCGATGTTACTTTAATGGAGTTGAGTTGAATCCCTCCAGTGTTTCCTTTGATACGAACATTAACGCGAATAATTGGATTTTGAGTATTTCCCTGAGGAACAAATTCTGTAACAGGTTGAGAAACAACAATCGATTTTACTTCGCGGCTCACTATTCCTGTTTCATAAATAGAGATACTGTCTAGGCAGACTCCATATCCATATTTGGTGGTTCCTTCAAAACCTAAATACAAATTATTAACGGAAGTACCCTCGGGAAAAAGAACCTCCCGTTTTAACCAGGTTAATAGTGGTGAGGGAAGTTCATATTTTTTTAATTCCTGCCAGGTTCCGCCTTCACCAATTTTATATAATACCCGAAGCTCGTCATTATGTAAAATTCCGCCCCCCTTATCCCAAGTCTCCTGAGCATGATAAAACGATAATAATGGGCGAGTCGATAAGCTTAAATCAATAGGCTTCGAGATTAAAATAGTAGTTCTTGGAGTTGTTTCCTGACGTTGTAACATTACATTCCAATTTCCTGAAACAGCACCATCAGGATGGCCAGTAACACCTAGTCCAAAACCTCCATCATGGTTTTTCCATCGAACAGGAGAGCTATTAATTTGATCTTGCGTCCAATCAGTTGGTTCCCCATTCACCTTAGGGTTTTCAAAATTGTCTTTAAAATAAATATCAAAAATGGTAACATCCGAAGTTGGTGAAATATCCGCGGCAGGATATAGAGCAGCATTAATAGTTATTTCATTTGCTTTAATAAATGCATCCAGATAATGCGAAGCACGAGAAAAAGCATTCAAGCTCATTGTTACCCA
>JAIFLU010000064.1 GCA_020048915.1 Bacteroidota bacterium
TTCGGGTACGAATGAAGAAATTCCAAAGGTAATTGATCCAACCAATCAAGAGTAAAAATACTTAAAAAAACCAACATGATCAAAATCGAAATCATTTACAAATCAGGAATTATTTTGCAAAAACTTCAACAAGAAGAGGAGCTTTCAGCGAAAGAACTGATTTTACAAACAAATATGGAGGAATCGGATTTCTATATGGCACTAGGTTGGTTAGCCAGTGAGCGAAAAATACTTATCCGAAAATCTCATAACGATTTACTAATCCAATATATGTCCGCATTAGTAGAGGCTTAATTATTCAGCAATAAAACTCTTCTGAATAATCAAAAAATCAAAGACAAACCAACTGCTTTTTCATTAAACTTCACTAAATCCAAGTTTGTTTAATCCCTTTCGAAACATAATTTTCCGTTGCTCAATAATATCTTTGGAGTGAGGATAGATCTTATAAAAAAGGTTTTCTTCTTTGAATACCAGTAACAAATATCCTTTTATAGAAATAACAAACTCAGCATTTATAGATAGTGCTTTTAATATTTCAGCGTCGAGATAATCGTTATAAATCTGTTTGGAGGACGAATAAGGATGATTAGGAAGAATATCCCTGCATTGCTTCTCCGAACTTAAGTTCATGCATGGTATACAAACATCGTCTGAGGTAATTACCAGTTGCACCTCTTGCTCTATATTCTCAATTATGTTTTTTGCAACTGTATGATAAGCATGGCCATATATATGGGGCTCAAAGGTTGAATACTGACCGTAGTCGCGGATAATGTCGATAATATGGTGTGGTTTAAGCTTTAGCATTTTGCAATATACTTTTTAACTTGTGAAACATGGATATTATTTATCGATCAATTCATGCGGTTATATTTCATATTAAGGGGTAACTTTAGAAATTAATGCTCGATAATTAAAACTGAATCAATGCAGTTAAAAATACGAAAACTTCTAAAGACTATTCTTAAATATATTTCAATAGTTACATTCTCCATAATACTATTAATTGGTTTGCTTTTTTTATTGGTCTATGTTGGTGCCTTCGGTAAAATACCCGATAAAAGCGCATTGCAGGCCATCAGTAACGAAGAAGCGTCACTGGTATATTCGTCCGATTCCATTTTAATTGGAAAATATTTTGCAGAAAACCGCACCAATATTAAATGGGACCAAGTACCGGTTCATCTAAAAAATGCTTTGATTGCAACGGAAGATAAGCGTTTTTTTACCCACAAAGGGTATGACAACCGAAGTTACTTCCGGGTTTTGTTTAAAAGTATTTTACTGGGCGACAAAAGCGGAGGCGGGGGAAGCACTCTGACACAGCAATTGGTTAAAAACCTTTATGGACGCAACGATTTTGGATTTTTAAGCCTTCCGGTCAATAAAATAAAGGAAATCTTTATAGCCTCGCGTTTTGAAGAGGTATATACCAAGGAAGAACTTTTACTTTTATATCTCAATTCGGTGCCTTTTGGAGAAGATGTTTACGGAGTGGAATCGGCCGCTAATCGGTATTTTAATAAACCTGCCCGAAATTTAAAAATTGAAGAATCGGCTGTTTTGGTTGGTATGTTAAAAGCTAATACATATTTCAATCCCCAACTCAATCCTAAAAATTCCTTAGCCCGCCGAAACCTTATTTTAAATTTAATGGTGAAGGAGAAGTATCTAAAAGCCAAAGTTGCGGATAGTCTTGCTAAATTACCCCTTAATCTTCGTTACGAAAACTTAAACTTAAATGCCCCTGCCGGGTATTTTGTGTATCAGGTAAAGAAAAAAGCTCTGGAGCTGCTCGATTCTATCAAAATCAACACCGGAAAAGAGTATAATCTGGAAAAAGATGGGCTGAAAATATACACCACCCTAAATATGCAAGTTCAGGAATTTAGCTCCAAAGCTGTGAAAAACCATTTGGAGCCTATGCAGAAACTCCTGGACAAGGAGCTTACAAGGCGAAGGGTTAAAGAAAAATGGTATTCTAGCCAAAAGCAAAACTTTTCAAATCTAAGCACTCAAAAAAGAAAAGTATTACTTTTTGAATGGGATAGTATTCGAACAAAAGACATCAGCGCGATAGATAGCCTATGGCATTACTATAAAATGCTGAATGCATCTGTTCTTATCACCAATCCCAAAAACGGAGCTGTAATAACGTGGATAGGAGGCAATAATTTCAGGATGTTGCCTTTCGACATGGTTCTCTCGCACCGGCAAATTGCTTCTGCTTTTAAGCCCATTTTATATGCCACTGCCCTTGAAACAGGTATTGAACCATGTTTATATCTCGAAAACGAAGAAAATACCTATGCGGGATACGAGGATTGGGAGCCTCAAAACGCAAACCGGGCATCAACGCCCGACAGTACCGTTGCTTTTTGGTATGCACTGGCAAATTCCATGAACCTCCCAACGGTGGATTTATACTTTAAAGTGGGACGTGAAAATCTGTTGAATACCTGTAACAGGCTTAATTTTCCTCATTTTACAGAAGATGCGCCATCGAATGCCTTGGGTACGCTCGATTTATCTCTTTACGAAATTATACGGGCTTATAGCGCTTTTGCCAATCAAGGCAGGATGACCGAACTGGTTATGATTAACAAAATAACCGATTCCGATGGAAATACTTTGTATATCCGAAAATCGGCACAACAGGAAGAAGTTTTCAGCGCTGAAACCAGTCAAATGATTACAGCCATTTTACAGGAAACCATTCATCAGGGAACCGGATCAAAAATTCGCAGCCGATATGGAATTCAAGCTGAACTGGCCGGAAAAACAGGTACTGCACAAAACCATTCCGACGCTTGGTTTATTGCCTATACTCCCGATCTGGTTATTGGAACGTGGGTAGGCGCAAGTACTCCTGATGTTCACTTTTTCAGTAACAATGGTTCCGGATCGTCACTGGCATTGCCAATTGTAGCCCAAGTTATTAAAGGTATAGAAAAAGATAAGGAGTTAAGAAGAAGATACCTCACCCCATTTGCTTTCTCCGGTAATGTCTACTCCTTTTTGCAATGTGAACCATTTAAGCAAAAAGGAGTGAAAGGATTTTTCAGCAGGTTGTTTCACAAAAAGGAGAAGAATGATAATGACACCTTAAATTCGCCTAAAAAAGAAAAACGAAAAGTTAAATCCTTCTTTCGGAAACTCTTTAAAGGGAAAAAGGAATAATAATTTGTTTTGAATATTCGGTTTAGTAATGAACAGGCTTTAACCTGACAGGTCTAAAAAACACTCAATTCTAGTTATGTTTCAAGGGCATAATTGCTTCAATCCCCATATCGCGTTGAAGCGCTTTAACATCCAACGAGGTCAATAACTCCATAATATTGGGGAACCAGCTTTCGTGATAACCAAAAGCTTCGTTCCTGAATTCTTTAATGGCATCTTTTTTCGACCAATTTTCAAATACCATTCTATAAGCAGCAATAACGCATCCTGTTCTGTCCGATCCATGCAAGCAATGCACCAGGACTGGTTTTTCAGAGTTTTTTATAAAAGTTAATGCTTTGAAAATATGGTTGTACGAAATTTCTTTGGTGTCAATGGGCACATGCTTTAGCATTAAATTGGTACCCATTACTTCGTTGTCATCCGTATGATACTCTCTTAAACTAAGAATTGTTTTTACTCCAAGCTTTTCGAGTTCTTTCATTCCGTTTTTATCGGGTTGTTCTGACCGATAAACTTCCGGGCTAATTTTATAAAGATTTTCGAACCCGTTAAGTGTTATCTTTTCTGCCTGGGGGGCAATTTTTATTGTTTTTAGCTCTTGTTTCCAGGTAAAACCAACTACAAGGGTTATGGCGGTGATAATGGTTATGATGCTTATTTTCTTAATCATGGCTTAGAGTTTACATTATTTCAAATGTATTGTTTTTGAGCAAAAAAGGAAACAGTTTTATAAATGCCGATCTATAACATAATGAATAAATTATTATTCTAAAAAATGAATCAATAGAAAAAATAATTTCAATTTTTTTTTGATTCTTTGCTTAATTCAATCAATTCGTCCCAATTTGGTTTTTCAATCTTCAATCCCCTTTCGTTTATATCCACTAAGTAAGCAATAGCAACACCTTCATTTTTAATATTTATCTCTGTTTCAGTAATTCTCACTTGATTAAGATATAAAAACTCGACATGCTCCATTGCAGGTTGATTAAGAATTGTTAATCCAGCATCTGCACCAGACATTCTGCATGCATAAACAACTGGAATTCCAACAACCGTTAGTTCATTATGATTATTTACTAATGTTACTGTACCATAGTCAATACCAATTCCAAGTCCTGTATTTTTTATAAAAACATTAAAGCAATCTCTTGAATTATTATAATGAGTATTGAAAACTTGATGGCATTCCTTAGCCGCTTTTAGGGCAAAATACATTGCATCTTTACCACTATAAAAACTAGGGAAAAATGCCAACACCCCATCCCCAGTGAATTTATCAAATACTCCATAATTATTAATTATTATCTCTGAAAGTTTTTTACTGAGTTCTGTTATGAACTTGGCAAAAAGCTCTGGTTTTCTAGCCTTTAACATTAATTCAGTTGACCTTCTAATGTCAATTGCTACAACTACAGAATTACAGATTGTTGCATCCTCAAATAATTTTTTAAAGCCTTCTGACTCGAAAAGTTTTTTTCTTGCTTCCTCGCAAATACGAGGTAAAATATGATTGATTCTTTCCTTTAAATTTAACTTTTTCTTTAAGTCTTCTAATTCTTCAATTTTTTTTGTATTATCTTGTTCAAGCTCCTGTAATTTTTCATTTAACTCTTTTTTGATTTTTGTTATTTCTTCCTGAAGTGTTATTTGCTGTACGAAACTATGTGATGCAATGGGAAGAGATGAATAACTATCCTTTTTAAAAAAACCGTATAATTCTGGAGTTATTTTCACAGAATTTTTACTGCTTGTAAATGTTTTAATCGCATTTTCATATTGATTAGAGATTCCTAAACTTGCTCTTGCGGCATTTAATAGATCTCTCGAAACAATATTATCTTCAATTTTTAACATTGGCTTTTTATCGGGTTTAAATGATGCCTGTTTCTCAATTTCTATAACAGAATCCATTTGGGGTTTATCAATTGATTCTGAATTATTTGTAAAGTCAGTTATGTTTTCTGAATTATTAGAATTTCCCTTATGCTTTTCTTTCATCGCTTTGATTTATTTTTGCATTTGTTGATTATTATATAACCAGGTTTCAATGAATTATTCTTTTTACAATTCCAATCTCAAATCTACTCATTCCCAACCGAAAACAAAATATCTTGTACTTTTTTTAGCATGTAAAAATTATTGCTTTTGAAGGAAGATAATCACTTAGGCTTTGATACTTCGATAACTCAATTATAACAAATAAAAAAGGGGAACTAAATCCCCTTTTTTATTTAATCCTTATACTTTTGGCAACTCCCATGGTGCACGATAATTTGGCACCAGGTATTTGTTTGCATTTTCATCGTTGGTGAATTTGGTACCGTCCCAAACAAGTTTGTTGCCCGAACGGTAAGCGATATTTCCTAATTGAGAGAATTTAGCAATATGAGCCCCAATTTCGACACTTGCATTTAATTTATGGCCACGGTTTTTAATACAGTCAAGGTGGTTTTTTACATGGTTCTTTAACCCCTCGTTTGCGCCTAATTGCAAAGCAATTGGTTCCATTCTCTTTTTATTGTTTACAACTTCCGGTATCACTTCCCATCCGCTGCGGTCGATAACCAATGTGCCGTTTTCGCCTACAAAGCCTAGACCGTGATTACGTCCGTATGCGCCGTCGTTTATACCAATGGCATGGTCCCACATTACATTGAAACTGTCGAATTCATAAATGGTTTGTAAACTGTCCGGGGTTTCGCAAGCATCGGTTGGATAACCATACTTCCCTCCCATGGCCATAATCGATTTTGGAGTAGTTACATCCATACCATAAAGGGCATAATCCAACAGGTGAACGCCCCAGTCGGTCATTAACCCACCTGCATAATCCCAGAACCAACGGAAGGTAAAGTGAAACCTGTTTTTGTTAAATGGCCTTTTTGTTGCAGGGCCCAACCACATATCGTAATCAACACCTTGTGGAACCGGCTCGTCAGCAACAACCGGTATGGAAGGACACCATCCCTGATACGAAAAAACCCGAACCAATCGAATTTTTCCCAGTTTACCGGAACGGATAAAATCAACAGCACTCTGCCAATGTGGATCGCTTCGCTGCCATTGACCAACCTGAACAATTCTCTTATATTTCTGGGCGGCTTTCACCATAATATTGCATTCCTCGATACTATTGCCTAATGGCTTTTCGCAATAAACATCTTTACCAGCCTGGCAGGCGGCAACCATTTGAAGGCAATGCCAATGGTCGGGGGTTCCTACAATAACAACATCAATATCTTTATTGTCAATAAGCTTTCTCCAATCGCTGTATAAATTGGCAGGCTTTTTACCCCTTAGTTTTTCTACCTCGGCTGCCCGTTTTGCAAGTACAGATGCATCTATATCGCACAATGCGATGCATTCAACTTCCGGGTTTCCAAGAAAAGCCGTTAAATCGGCAAAGCCCATTCCATTGCATCCAATAAGGCCAACATTTATTTTATCGTTTGCCGAACAACTTAACATTGAACCAGATAAAGAAGATACCAACCCAACGCCAGCAGCGGTAGTAATGGTATTTTTTAAGAAAATACGTCTTGATTCCATTTTTGTATTAATTAGTAGTGAATGAATTGTCTTTAAGAGAAAAATAACTGTGGTCTCACAAAGCAAGCGCAAGTTAAAAAATATCCTAAAACAGAAAGACGATTTACCAAAATTATCGCACGGAATCGACGAATGAATAATATGAGAAAATCAGCACAGAAACTCTGGTTATAAAAGCTGATTTACCGAAAAAAAATCATACCTAAACTATTGAATTCTTATCCTTTTCCGGGAAAGCTTTCGCTGTTGTTTGTCCCTTAACTCTATGTAAACATTTTTGTAGGTAATTAGCGAACTATCAGTAGCATAAAATCGAGCCAGGTCAACAATAAAATCGTATTCCTCTTTTGAAAACAATGCCAACGGATATTGGGTTATTCCATTCCGCACCTGAAACAACCGTTTGGCTCCCCTCTTCTTAAAAAGCACAATCGGAGCATCAAGCTCCAAAGGAATAATACCGGTATTTTTCACTTGAATTTTGTACTCAGGAAAATCTTTCTTGAATTTACGAACACGTATCCGGGCAAAGGCCGTAATACTAAAATAATATTTCCAAAAAATATAAGATCCTAAAACAATATTTAGCAATACAGAACCAAGAATAATATAGTCTTTTATCTCAGGAATATAACCAAAAAGCTGAACGAGTTCTGGTATCACGTGAAGTTTATTCATGAGGCACTTTAATATCAATTTCTTTATGCTTCAGCGGAAAAGCTATAGAAGCCAAAATACATATCACTAATGTGCCTATAATTACATACAACGAATAAACACTTTTAAATCCAATTTCCTCAAGCCAGCCATGAGTTAATAACTTAAAGCCAACAAATACTAATAGAAACGAAATTCCAATTTTTAAGTAATGGAAAAGATCGACCACACGAATTAAGAGGAAGAATAACGATCGGAGTCCAATAATGGCAAAAATATTTGAAAAGAAAACGATATAGGGATCGCGTGTAACGGCGAAAATTGCAGGAATAGAATCGAGTGCGAAAATTACATCGGTAAACTCAATTAATATTAACACCACAAACAAAGGTGTCATAAAAGTTTTTCGATTTTGGCGGATGAAAAACTTTTCCTTTACATACCGGGGATACAAAGGGAAACGTTTTGAAAGAAATTTAACCAACCAATGCTTCTGTGGTTCAATTTTTTCATCTTTATTTCGGTTGATAAAAATATTTATTCCTGTATAAACCAGAAAAGCCCCAAAAACATAAAGAATCCATTCGAATTTGTGAATCAATGCAGCTCCTGCAAAAATAAATATAAACCGTAAAATGATGGCTCCTAAAATTCCCCAAAACAAAACTTGTTTGTAATATTTTTGATTTACAGAAAAAGCACTAAGAATCATCATTATAACAAATACGTTATCCATCGAAAGCGTGTATTCAATCAGATAACCGGTCAGAAACTCCATCCCCATATTCTGGCGATATAACTCCAGGCTTTCCTGAAAATTATCCGGAATAAGGTTAAGATGAGTAGCATAACGATTCTTTAATTCCAGCAGATCCTGCATGGAGGTAATTCCATGAAATTTCTCCCCATGAAATAAAATAAATATGTAAAACAACATGGCGCATGATACCCAAACCCCTGTCCATATCATAGACTCCTTAAAAGAAATAACATGACTATTACGACCTACAACAAGTAAATCGAAAATAAGAATACCAATTATACCTGCACTAAATATCAACAAATAAAGCGTTTCCTGACTTATCATACTTTCCGAATTTTCAATAAACAACAAAAATACACAAATTATGTTTGTTATTGGCTGGAGAGAATACCTGTTTTAAGATTCTTTTAAACCAATATCTTGTTAACTCTTGTTGACCTGAAACTTGACATTATCGGTATTTGATGAAATTTATGCTAAAAAGCATAATCTTATAACTTATTCATTTACATTTGCACGTTTTTTTGAATAAAAAGAATTGTGAAATCCGATACCCCGTCCCGAAAAGCGCATTTACTGCATTTATTGCAGGCAAAAAATCCACACCTTCATAAATCAACCTTAAGTATAGCGGGTTTATTAGTCACCCTTGGAATCATTTATGGGGATATAGGTACTTCGCCGCTTTATGTGATGAAAGCCATTATCGGGGACATTTCCACTGTAAATGCCAACTTTATTTATGGGGCTATTTCGTGTGTTATATGGACCCTTACGTTGCAAACTACAGTTAAATATGTATTAATTACCATCAGGGCTGATAATAAGGGGGAAGGTGGAATTTTTTCGTTGTTTGCACTAATGCGGAAAAAACGAAAATGGCTTTACATTTTTGCTATCGTCGGAGGAAGTACATTGCTGGCCGATGGTATTATTACACCATCAATTACAGTGGTGTCGGCAATTGAGGGTTTGAAGCTCGTTAATCCCGATATTGCCGTAATTCCAATTGTACTCATCATAATAACCGCCTTGTTTGCCATTCAGCAATTTGGCACCGATGTTATCGGGAAGTCATTCGGGCCGATTATGTTCATCTGGTTTTCAACATTAGGGGTTTTAGGACTAAACCAGATTATAGCTCATCACGAAATTCTGCGCTCTTTTAATCCTTACTATGCTTACGATTTTCTGACAAATCATCCATCGGGATTTCTTTTACTCGGAGCTATATTTTTATGTACAACCGGTGCAGAAGCGCTTTATACCGATCTCGGCCATTGTGGCATAAAAAATATCCGGACCACCTGGTTTTTTGTTAAAACATGCTTGGTACTAAATTATTTAGGCCAGGGAGCCTGGATAATAAACAATATCTCCGAACTTCACTCAACTACCAATCCTTTTTATTCATCTATGCCCGCTTGGTTTCTATTGCCCGGGATTATACTGGCTACAGCAGCAGCCATCATTGCCAGTCAGGCGCTCATTACCGGATCATATACCTTAATTAGCGAAGCAATTTCTTTAAATTTCTGGCCAAAAGTAAAAATTAAATACCCTACCCACCACAAGGGACAAATGTATATCTCGAGCGTAAACTGGCTGTTATGGGTTTCGTGTTGCATTGTTATCCTTATCTTTCAGGAATCTACAAAAATGGAGGCAGCTTATGGCCTTTCCATAACAATTACCATGTTAATGACAACAATACTCCTGGGGTATTACCTGTTTTTTAAACATGTTTCAAAAGTTGTACTCATCTCTTTTTTATGCGTTTATCTAATTATTGAAGGCTCCTTTCTGATCGCTAATATGCATAAATTTCAAAACGGGGGCTGGTTTACAATTGTCATGGCCGGTATACTTGGTATTATAATGTACTCCTGGCATAATGGACGAAGAATCCGAAACCGATATCTCAAATTCGTAAAACTCGAAAACTATTACGAACTTTTAAAAGATATTCATTACGATACTTCTATCCCGAAGTTTGCCACCAATTTGGTGTATGTAACCCGCGCAAACTATAACACCGATGTTGAAACCAAAATAATTTACTCGCTCGTTAACAAGCAACCTAAACGCGCCGACCTTTATTGGATACTCCATTTAGATATAGTAGATGAGCCGCATACAGCCGATTATAAAATAACTGTTTTAATCCCAAATGTTTTAGTACGAATTGATTTTTACCTGGGATTTAAAGTAGAGCCAAAAATTAATTTATTTTTTAAACAAGTGGTAAATGATATGGCCCGCAACAACGAACTGGATGTGTTAAGCCGTTATCAATCGCTTAGAAAACATAACATTCAGGGCGAATTTAAATTTGTTATTATCGATCGGATAAAGAATTACGATTTCGATTTTAAGTTTTTTGAAAAGTTCACCATGACCCTCTACTATATTTTTAAACGTATAGGTATTACAGATGTTAAAGCACTCGGGCTCGATACCAGTAATGTTTTGGTTGAACAGGTACCATTGATTATGGAAACCGAGTGCGACTTTGGATTAACCAGGAAGTATTAGAATTGAGACAATAATCAAAAGCAATTCGGCAATTGCCTTCTATAGGTTTTAAAATTTCATCTCGGTATAATACATAATCAGGCTTATTGCTAATCCAATCCCGCCTCCTGTTAATACTTCCTTAACAGTATGCCTGCCTAGAACAACCCTCGACCAGCCGATAAGGATAGTCATTGATAAAACGATCAGGCCAATGGTATAATTCATAGGCATTATTAAAAAAGAGAGGAATATATTTAATGAAACATGCAATGAACTTTTTACCTTCAAATTTACCACCTGCGAAACAGAGACAAGAATCAAAGCAAACAAAAAACTTATTAATAGGGTTCCGGACTGCTGCGTCTTGTACAAAATGATCGTTACAATAATCAATATTGGAATAATAAAAACAAAAAGTGATTTCCGTTGCTTTCTATCTGAAACATCAAAATTGGTATACGATCCGTTTCTCGATTTAAAGAACATCCACAAAACGAGCGGTACAAAAACACCCCCTATAATCAGGGACGAGATATAAGATGCCTTCTTAATATCCTCAAAAGCAAACATTACAAATGCAATGTAAAGAGGAATGGTTAATAATGGGTGACATAGAGTGGATATGATTTTTGCGAAATTTTGCTTCATGATAAAAGGCTATTAATAATGAATCTTCCCAAAAAAAATATTGCCCAAAAAATTGTAAGGGTTAGAAGTGAAATCAGGTGAAATTTTAAAGTCAAACTCCAAGGGGAATTTACATTGGTTGGGGGGGCATTCTTTAAACCAGTTGCCCTTCCCCAGACAATAAAAGCATCAGCCATAGGCAGTTTTCCCAAAAGATATTTTTTTTGAATTTTATCTTTAAAGCTAAAACCAAAGGCATTAACCGTTTTATATTGATTGTCAGCCAAATCCTCATAGCCATACATCGAAAATGGTCCAATCATTGCAATTGTCGCAGTAAACCCAACACCAAAAATAACCGGTCCTGAATCAATATCCCCAAAGCCACTGTTTCCTTTAGGGTATTCACGTACCGAAGGAAGACCAAAAGTTGTCGTAACGAAATTCTGTTTAAATAAATCAAACTGATTCTTTGAGAAATCAGAGTTTATTTCACCAAGCATCCTTAAAATCAGACTCATGGAACATCCTCTGGTTCCTTGAATTAATTCCCCGGTTCGCGAATCAACCTTATGCGGTACCATTAATGTTAAGGGGTCAATTTTATTTTTCACCTGATTTAACCATTTATTTATTTCACTTTTGTAAAGCGGGGAAAATATTTTATCATGATTACTTAAAGAGGCGATAGCTACAAACATATCAGCAGGCCAGGAGTGAGAATCGTACGATTGAAGAAAAGGGCTTTTAGAAGTTACCAGAGTATTCTTGATAACATTACATTGATACTTAAACGAATCGATAATTGCTTGGTGTCCAATAAAAGTTGTATCGATACTAAGGATTTTTGATAATAGATAATTCTTCCATCCTGCATAAAATATCCCGTATTCCGGATCCAATTTTTTTTCAAAATTCGATTTTGCCATTTTTGAATTAATCGCATTATATGCAAAAATTGCTTCTTTCAAAGCTCTTTCTTTTATTTTAGGGCCATTCAAAGAATCAGCCATAGCCAGTTCACACCATGTTAACCCATAAATAGCGTTAATGAAAACAAAGCCTTCGGGAAATACTTGTTGCATTCTTACCCCTAAATTATTACTCTTTAACTCATATTCCAGAAAGTTTAATTGGAGAGAGATATCCTTCTCTTTATCACTAAATGAATTATTAATTGAATGAAGCTTAATATTAATCCAAAGTATCAGAATGGACAATAATGATATTATTGTCAAGACGAGATATTTAAATACTTTCATCTTAATTCCTCTAGTATTGACCAATATTTTTCATAAAATAATACTTCAATGTGGATTCATTAATAAATTTAGACACATTAATCTTTAGGTTAGATGAAATAAATGAGTTCTTGCTTGATATTTCTCAGATTCATTATTAATTTACAAAGCTCCTATTAAGCACAAAACATTCCTTTGAGCAAATTAATCTACCCAATAATGCAAAATAATAATGATAGAAAAGTAATAGAACCTAAATTGATGCGTCGCTCGAAGAATCGTCCCTTAGTACTACCGAGAAAATAAATAGTAATACAGCAGAAGCAGCAAAAACAATTAGTAACGACGAAATAACTTTCTGACCAATATTTCTTAAATCAATAATTTCCCATACTCCCAGTATTCCAATTACGGTGAATATCAAAATTATTATTACTAATAAGTAGCCTACAAGTTTTTTTACAGAGTGGTTCATATAGTTGCTGGTTTAAATAATGTGGAAAAATTAAGAAAAGAAACAATACCAACCAATCTTTTAGGCAGAAAAGTTCGACCGGATGAATTCCCTTAGTTTTGAAACGGAGGCAAATGTATCCCTTTTATCTCCCGAATCAATCATCCACTGGTATCCCGAAGGATGGTGGTCTATCAATATTTTAGGAGCATGCTCATTCTCACAATCGAGTATGGTAAACCCATCCTTTTCCAGAGCGATACGGGTCCAATAAACAGCGGAGGTTTTCCCAATCAGGTGAAAATATGGTCTAAAAACACGTTTTACTAAAAATTCTCCCTTACGACTATCGAACATGACATTCGGGGTATTGAAAACCTTCGAAATAGCTCCGTTCAATACCAAATCTTCGGGAGCGCCTTCATAAAAACCGTTTTCCGAAAGAAGCCAAAGCTTGTCAGCTTCACGGAGGGCTATTCCCAAGTCGTGCGTTGTGAATAATATAGTTTTTCCATACTCGCGCGAAAATTTTCCCAATAAATGAATTATTTCGTGTTTGTGTGGCAAATCGAGAAACGCCGTAGGCTCATCTAAAATAATAATATCGGTCTGTTGGGCGATGGCTCGGGCAATCATAGCGCGTTGACGCTCGCCATCGCTGATTTCATCTATAAATTTATCTGCCAGGTGATTCAGCTCTAGCAACTCAATGGCTTGGTCTGTAATCTTCCGGTCATCTGCTGTAATCTTTCCCAACCAGTTAGTATATGGGTAGCGGCCAAAAGTCACTATATCTCTTACTGTTACCTGTGTGGCTTGTATAATTTCTGTAGAAACATAGCTGATGAGCGAGGCAAGCTCAACTCTTGAATACGTGCTAATTGACTTACCTTTAATATGAATTTCGCCTTCAAGCGGAGGTATTAACTGAACCAGCGTTTTAATAAGTGTACTTTTTCCAATGCCATTTGGACCGGCAATAGCAATAAAACTGCCCTTCCCAATGGATATATCGGGAAACCGCATAATTGGCGCTGTATGTCGCCCCTTTTTATAACCAACCTCTAATTGACGAATGCTTATCATTTATTTATTATCCATTGCTTTAAAAATGTATTGTTATATGCTTATATCCACACATTACAAACATGCAATCAATTATCTTTTTTCATCCTTTACTCTGACGTGCTCATTACTCTCCACTGGTAAATCATTCTTCCGTCTACCGTCTTCCAACTTCCGTCTTCTGACTCCAAACTCCCATCTACCTCGCCACCCGATTCCTCATAATAATATAAATTACTATGGGTATTCCAATAATAGCCGTTACGGTATTTAAAGGCAATACCATACCATTACCCGGAATTATGGAGAGCATATCGCTTAAAAGCATTACACAGGCGCCTGCCAAAATACTGGTAACCATTAATTGTTTCTGATCGCCGGTTTTTAACATCAACCTGCTTAAATGAGGTACAGCAATCCCAATAAAACCTATAGGTCCGCAAAATGCTGTTACCGTGCCCGTTAAAATACTGGTGCTTAAAAAGATAATCAACCGTGCCAGTTTCAGATTTAATCCAAGCGTTTGCGCATAATTTTCACCCAATAACAACATATTTAGAAACTTGACACTTGAAAGGCTTATTAATAACCCTACCAATATGCTTCCGGAAAATAAATATAGTTGTTCGCCACTTACATTGCTAACACTGCCCATCGTCCAAATAACATACGACTTGAGCATAGCTTCATCGCTGAAATATTGCAGAGCGCTTACTATTGCCGAAATAATACTTCCAAACATCATTCCCAGGATTAGAATAGTCATGATATCTTTAATACGTGCCGAAACACTCATTATCAGGAATAATACTATACCACTTCCGACCCACGAAGCTGAAACAATTAACCACTTTCCGGCCCAACCGCTAAAAATACTCCCAACAATGGATGTATATCCAAGAATAACCAATGCTACCCCTAAACTCGCCCCGGAACTTATGCCCAAAACATAGGGGCCTGCAAGTGGATTCCTGAAAATGGTTTGCATTTGAAGTCCGCTGATACTTAAAGCTATTCCTGCCAATACAGCAGTAATAGCCTTAGGAATGCGGAAATTTAAGATAATATTTGTCCATTCGTCCCGGGAGGAATTCCCCTGAAAAAGGGTGCGAATAATTTCATCCAGCGGAATTTTAACCGATCCGAGCGCCAAATCGAGTATAAAAAAAACAACGAGAACAATACAGAGTAACAGATATACCCTGGCACTATGCTTTAGGCCGGTATGCATGGACAAACTTTGATGTATTACTTTTCAATAGTGTCTAAAAGCGAAACCATTGCTTTAAATTCGGATTCAAATTCTTTATAGTATTTTGAAATTTCTTTTCCACCTTTTGTAGGAGCACTGCTCACCTTAGAAATCAGTTTATTCCGGGTTTCAACCAAATCTTCGATAACCTGGTTAACTTTGGAGGCATCTTTTGCAGGGTGAAAGTGCCGGTAAGTATAGCATTCCGAAACAAGGTCGAATGTCAAATTATTAATACTTTTCTTGAGATTTCTTTTACTTGCCATGTTTTTTATTTTAGTTTGTTATAATATACAAAGGTATGATTTGGGAGCAATTCGGGGTGAAAAACCGAGATCAAATCTTTTAAAATCACTTGGGGATAAACCACGCCCGATTCCCAAAAATCATTTCCTCCTCCGGGAGAAGTCCGCGCATTAAAATTATATACCTGTTGCGACAGAAAAGAAGTAACTGATTTCATTCGGCTATCCAACGAAGCGATTTCGGATAAACTAAGCACCGAGCCAGGATTTATCCATATTTTGGCATTATTGGCTTTTTCCATTACTGTTTCAAGCGAAAGAGGAATAGATTCGGTCCCTTTATCGGAATTCCATAAATAATCCCCTCCGGCATCTTTAATAAAACTCGAAGCATACGAATTTCCTCCGGGAACATACCAGACACCTTTCCAGGGAAGGCCACTTAATATTACCGGTTTTTTTGCTGTTTTGGAGGCTAATTTAACAAGTTCCTTGTATTCATAAACGGTTCGCTGAAAGAAGGCATTCGCCGAATCTTCCTGATTACAAAATGCCCCAACAAATTTTATCCATTCCGCTTTTCCCAAAGGAGTATTTTCGAGGTATTCGGCATTAAAAACCACTTTTACACCTAATTGTTTTAACCTTTCGAATTGACCGGAGGCTTCACTGCCAACGCCATAGGCCATCACAAAATCGGGCTTTAAGCTGATAATTGTTTCGATGTTTATGGCCTGGTCGTAGCCAACGTTCAATATTTTTCCATTGTTAACCTGCGAACGAATATCCGCATCATATACAAATTCAGGAGCAGCTATACCTGAAATTACCTTCTCCTGATGCAATGCTTTTAAAAAAGCAATATGGGTAGTAGATAAACAAACCAGTTTTTTTACGGGTGTTTGAATTACAGTGTATTTTTTAAGGCTATCGGGCAAGAGCGAAATATCATCAGCCAAAATGTATTTAAAAACTATGCCCTGTGCGTGTTGCCAGGGATTAAATACACTTACGACTTTATAGTCTTTGTGCTTTTCAATCGTAAATCCTTTCGCGTATAAATTTTCGACCTTATCGGATACAATTGTCGGATTGTTTGAAGGATCATTTGGTTTCGAATTACACGAAAGCAAATTAACGGCAACAACCAATACGAAGACTGCTCTAAAATAAGACCTATTGAAAATGATATTCATACTTTTAATATTCAAACTTATTTAATGACTGAAAACTTTGCAGAATAGACCTGATTACCAGACACCCCAACTGTAATAAAATAAATTCCGGTTGTTAATCTTTCAATGTCTATTTGCAGTTTATTATCGTTTTTTTGATAAGATGCGGGTATCTGTCTTCCCATTATATCATAAACAGCCAAATTTTTTAATTCTCCTTCCGGCATTTCAACGAATAACATTCCGCTGGAAACCGGATTTGGGTATACTTTTAGCGGTTTTATCTCTGCTATTTTTACCTTGTTAATCGCGCCGCACGAAATCAATCCGATAGCCAATGAACTAAATAAAGCCGGACTTGAAATTTCCAAAACATTTTTCCAACTATTATCTTTATAAACATACATGCCTGAGTTACCCAGTGAACCTCTATTTTCGGCCTGATAAACCGCAAACGTATCCTGAGTAGCAGAATAATTAACCGAATACCCTAAAAAAACAGGACCAGAAGTAAAGATGACAGAATCGAATTCCAGAAAGTTTTCACTTTCAGCAACCAAATCTTTCATGTAGAATGTTCTGGAACTGATTTCGCTTCCCGGTACTGTTCCCCCTTTCCATAATTTAATGGTAATATACGAAAGCGGAGAAGCATTATATGCTTTGGCAACATGAAGGTAAAAACCCGAAATTTTTAAAGTCCCGCCAATATCCATTTTCTCTGCAAACTGAGTATACAGGTTGGAATTCTGACCGCTAACATAGCCCCAGGAAAGATTGTTAGTATATAATCGACGATTTTCGGTGGAAGAAATGTTAAAAATAGTGTCGCACGATGATTTCTCGCCCTCGTACGGATCCAGACCATTGATTGCCATTTCGTTGGTATTGTTAGGATCAAGCCAATGCTTTAACTGACGGGGCCATTCACTGTAATCGGCCCAGGAATTAGAAAACTTGGCAAAAAAATCATTTACTGACAATATACAGGAAGCATCACCACCAGACAAATCGCCAATAAAACGATGGTTCTGATCAAACAAAGGAGCGCCTGACGAGCCTCTTTCGGTTGTCCCTACCTCCCATTTTCGGATTAACCAGTGTGTATTTGAGTTATATTGTATTGGCAACGAATTGTCTACAAACGACGAATCGCCAGGGGAATTATTATCCAACGATATTTTTTTAAAGTCTCCGTTTGGATGATGGATACTAGCCGTTCTGACAGGAGTATTTTTTGATCGGTCCCACCCGGCAAAATAAGGTTTATAATTAAAATTTGGCAATCCTGACAATTTCACCAGTGAAAAATCTAAATGCGGCGTTGTAGCAACCAATTGAGATCCCGAAACAGACTTAGTAAGGGTTCCTCCCACTCCACCGCACCGCCACTTCTCGTAATCGAAAATAAAAACGGTAGAAGCTGCTTTAATGGTAGTATCGATGCAATGATTAGCTGTAATGATATAGGGAGTTTTATCGTTTGCTGTGTTGTTTAAAAGAGTTCCCGTACATAATTCCTTACCGCCGATGATAAGCTTGCATATGGCATATTTTTCGCGTTGCCAATCGTTACCTGATTCGCAATTAATATCAACATTACAGGCACCTGATTGTCCGCCAATGGAAAACTTTGTGCGATTTGTACCTAAAATATCCACATAATCGTGGCCCAATTTCCCAATTGCTAATTCACCAAAATCTTCGATCCCAGCTGGAATATTCAATTCAATTATAATAGAATCACCAGGAACAGGCTGCGTAGCAAGTATTTCTGAAATAGAATTGTTCTTCGATGAAAATGCCCCCAGGATATTTTTCTGATCGGGAGAGTAAATATATATTTTCACTCCTGCCAATAATTGAAATCGGGTAAAAATTACGTTGAGAGAAAAAGCTCCTTTTGAAACCAATCCCAACCTCCAGGCTTTAGACCCATCTTCTAATGTATTCCAAATACCCGATGACTCAGGAGAAAAATCCAGTTCATGCACATAGGCAAATTCGAGACTTTTACGATTGGATATACTTTGCGATTTAACTAATTTCGTCTGACTTGAAATTATCGCCAACGACTCATAGGAACTTAACTTATTTAACCCAAAAACAGTACTGTACGGAACCCCAGATTCGCTTTGCTGAGCTGTCAACGTAACGGGCAAAAATAAACTAAAAAATATCAGGTTCCTTAATACCATGGTTTACAGGCTTCGAATCGTAAAGGTATAATTATTCATCTGTTTATAATTGTTTTTTATTTGTCAGATGGAATCCCGATAGTCCCGATAGCTATCGCGGATCGGGACCATAACCATTCCTTGTGTGTCA
>JAIFLU010000265.1 GCA_020048915.1 Bacteroidota bacterium
TTTAAAGTAGAAGGTACTTCAGTCCAAACCAAAGGATCGGGGATATAGATAATTTGATATTTCAGTTTTTGTTCAGCCATAAAACGGCGCATTCGAACAACAAGTTCCATATCTTCTCCAACGGTGCTGGTGCTGTACCCGCCACACTTGATAACAATTTCTTTATCAAACATTCCCAGCGCTCCCGAAATAAGTAACAAACCATTCAGTTTTCCCCATGCCATGCGGGCCATTAAAAAGGCACGTGTATACTCTAAAACTTGGGCCCTGGGTAAGAATTTCTCAGGCAGGTGGATTTTTTTTATTTGCCCATTCTCAATCTGGCAAGAATTAGCGATGCGAATTACTCCCCCGGTTCCAATCACCTTTTTATCGGTTTCCTCCATAAATGGTTTAACCATTTTTAATAAAGCGTCGGGTTCCATTATGGAATCAACATCGATGCTGCAAATTAGGTCATTTTTTGAAATATTTATGCCTGCATTTAGTGCATCTGCTTTACCGCCATTCACCTTGTCTATAAAAGTAAGTTTCTTAAACGACCTGTTTTTTGATTTATAAACCCCTCGGATACGCTCACATGGAATCCGATAGTCGAAAAAATAATTTACTCTCTCAAGGTCGAAAGCTTCTAAAACCGTTTTAAATGTATTATCTGTGCTGCCGTCATTTACAACAATTACTTCAAAATTATTGTAATATAATGATAGTAATGCCCTTATATTATCTACAATGGACTTTTCCTCATTAAAGGCAGGTGCAATTACCGAAATAGAAGGAGTTAATGGAGCAAGAATAATATTATTATAGTCAACAAAACTATTTTTACGCAAGTAGGTTCTTAATGCAATAGCTGATATTAAAGCCAAAATTAAATAAGAGGCAAAAATGATAACGGTTAACCCAAAAACAAAATTATTTACTATGTATCCTAATATGTCGAAAAATATATCCATTTAACTGATTCTCTTATCTAAAACGTGTTTAATAATAATCTGATAGTTTTTATAATCGGAATTTAGTAATTTAGTTAGAGCAACAGAACCTTCTTCTCCCATTTTGTTTATTGCTTTAGCGGCTTCAATTTGAAGTTGAACGTCATCTTCTTTGTCCAAAACTAATTTTAAGAAGCTAAGCATTGAATTATCAGGCATTTTACCCATAGCAGAAACAATAGTCATACAATTCGAATATGTTTCGTTTTTATAAATCCTTTTTAAATGAGGAAGAGATTCAATTATTTTCAGATTCCCAAAAACCTGAATAGTTTGGTTCCGTATTTCCGGATTAGTGTGTTCAAGCAAAGATAACATTGAATTATAAGCAGATATTTGTTTGAAAACGCTAATCATCCGCAAGGAAAACATTACAACGGAATCATTATCTGATTGAAGCCATTTTTCAAAATTTGGGAGTTCCAGGTGATGAAATGTAATTGTTTCATATACGTTTAATTGCTCCCAAAGTGTAAAGCGTAAAGCGTTTTTGCAGAAAATCAAGAAAACCAAATGAATTATCCGGATTTAACCGAACCATGGCAAATTGAGCTTCCATACGTAATACATCATTTTTACTTGATAAACAATTGATTATTTCGGAATTTGCAGAATGAATATTCATAAACGCAAGTTCTCGAAAACCTTTCGCTTTAATGTGCCATTTTTTAGCTAATGCCTTTTTATTTGAATCCTGATCAAGTTTTAAGGCAAGATATAATTCTTTTAAGCGTTCTTTTTCTAATCCAGTAAGGGTTATACTCAAATCGATCATTTGGTCGATTAAGATTCGTCTATTGATATTTGTAGATGCAATTCGTCTTATTTTCTGAATTAATTCTTCATTTATATCTTTAGCAAACAAAAAATTAACCAGCATCGTTTGATATTCCTCCCTTAAATGCTGCTTTCTTTTTTCGGCAAGAATCATATGATTTCGGTTAACTAAAACAATTGTAAGAGCTGTTACCATTGATGTAAACGAAAATAATATAACCAAAATTAAAGCAGAAATAAGAATGCCTGGTTTATTAAAGTCAAAAACCATGAATCCCAAATTGGTGTTTTTGGGTTGATGTAATTTTATTTTAAGTTGGTTACTGCGATATGTTGGAAAATAGGCACCTGGTTTTATTTTATGGGCTTTATCAAATTGCTTGAGGGCAAGCGTATTAAGGTGGAGTTGATAAAAACGTTCTCCCCATAAAATAGCTCTTTCGTATCTTTTCTCAGAACTTTCCGATTTTTCACTAAGAGACTTCTCAGGCTGCGCAAAAACTATGGAAGAGTAATGTTGTAAGAAGAAAATTATAGTAATTAAGAATATAAATCTTCCTTGAATAATGCATCTGTTCATCAGCTGGTAGGGTTTACCGCAATTTCTTTAGTTTACACTTTATTTTTAATTAATAGTCTTTTAATTCGCAATGCTAATTCATCTGGATTAAAAGGCTTCGTAATATAATCGTCGGCACCAAGTTCAAACGCATGAAGCACAGTTTCTTCCAATCCAACACGGGTAAGCATTATTATAGGCAAATTACTTTTAAAATTGCTTCTTACCAGGCTGATTAATTCCAAACCGCCTAACATTGGCATATGCAGATCAGTTAACAATAAATCAATATCGGTATCAGTACTTAATATTTCGGCAGCCTTCTTGCCATCTGCAGCTGTAATAACAGTATAACCTTCCTTTTTGAGCCTGTGCTCAAGCGCTTTAAGAGTCATAGTATCGTCTTCGCAAACCAATATTTTCATAAACAGTTGTTTAAGAGTAAAATATAAGCTAATTATATATTAAAGTCTTTTTTTAGTTCATCAATAACTTGCAAACATTGACTTTCAAGTTTTGCAATTAAATCGGGGATTAATTCGAGTTTTTTCTGTTCAAAGGCAAACTCTTCTAACTGGTTTATCACTGGTCTTAACGATGTAAGTCCCAGAAATTGCAGCCCCGGAGCAAATTTATGGGCACTTTCCCCAAGCCTGCTCCATTCGCTATTTTTAGCTATATTTTTCAGATCATTTAATTCGTCTGGAGCATTGCTAACAAATGTTTGAATCATATCCAATATAAAATCTTTATCCCCTCCAGAAATTTCATCCAAATAAGCGAGGTCGTACCATCTTATATTCATGATAGCAGATTTTATTCCTAATTATTATAAAATTGTTTATCAAGAATTCCATTTAATAAAGGTACATAAAAATTCCAGAAGAATTCATTACTTGTTCCAATTGAACCGGTATGAATTTTATTCATAACTCCCGGAACTCCTTTAAAAGTTGAAAGCCATGGAGTTGGTA
The DNA here is from genome assembly GCA_020048915.1 of Bacteroidota bacterium. Lineage (GTDB taxonomy): Bacteria > Bacteroidota > Bacteroidia > Bacteroidales > JAAUTT01 > JAAUTT01. The sequence goes on from JAIFLU010000265.1 coordinate 3,306, forward strand.
GATGATCTGAAAAATCTCCCGAAAAATAATAAAACTTATAATTGTCTAAATGTTCAATAATGGCAGGAAAAGTATTTGGAATCCCATTATCTTTCAGTTCTTTAATACCTTTTTCAGTAAGATCTAATTTAAAAAAAGCCTGAATAGTATTGTTTTTTGAAGTTTGAATAATATCGAACCAGAAAGGATATTTTTGTATTGAAGGTAAGTTATATTTCTGCTGCGATTCTGAAGTCGATACAATGCTTGGCATAGCTGAATTTAAGTCGGTGTTTTCCTCCAGAACAACTATTTTGCCATGCTCATGGATTAATACCATGCCGGGACTGATAAAATCCCAAGGTTTTTGATAGTTTTTTTGATACGAAGAAATAATCCATTCGGGAATTTGATTCTTTGGTAAATTTTTAAGCGATTTAAAATACCTTCCAGTCCAACCAGTCCATCTTAAATCAAATAATTCCTCTGTTTTTTCACGAATAAGTTCAGAAGTAGGGGATCCGAACAAATTAAACTCAGTAATGATAAGTTTATTTTTCCTTTTCAGCTCACGAAGCAGCAAATAATCATTTTGGTTTAATCCGCCATAAACCAAATAAGGTCGAATATTTAGACTGGAATCTGTAAGGTCATTATTAAAAACTCCATAATTATCAGTATAATAGGCCATATCGAAATTGTCAGACTTTGTCAAGACCTCAAATAAACTGATGCTTCGGATTTTATACTTATCTTTTTCTCCAGGTTTTAACGGAATAAAGCCATAGTAATCTTTACTTACCGAATAATTTTTATTTTCAGGAGTAACAATATTTTTATTTCTTAAAAGCCAAACAAAAGAAGCGTGCTCTCTGTATGAAAAATCAGTTACAGTTTTATCAAGAATAAAAATATTAAGTTTCTTTTTGGGTTGAAAGAACCAAAATGAAAATGCAAGTAAAACAATAGAAATTAAAATAAGTAATAAAACAATCCAATAATTAACCCTTTTCATTTTGTATGGTTCCTAATTTCTGCAATAAGAAGATTGAATAAGTAATAGAAAGCACGAATTTATTAAAAATATTAATGTCAAGAATTTATTTTTCAATTAAAAATAAAACACTGTTAAGTTAAAAGTTTGTTAATTAGTGCTATATATACTATTCCTTTATTTTAAATAAATGACTAAAGGTTAAAATATTTACATCAATAGGTAATTCGCCAACATCCTGCCTCTGATAATAAACAATGTTTAAGGTAATATTATTCTGGAAGTTCAAGGTTTCATGTGTTTATTTTTCGATTATTAAATTAAGGTCACATGGAACATCTGCATAGTCATTTCCTTTTGTGTTGAGCTGCCTAACATGGATATTTCATATGAATTGAGAACTAAGTAAAATATAGTTATTAATAACACAGTGATAATAGTTAATAATAAATTGGTAATTCATTATTCTACAAATTTATATCCAACTCCTTTAACAGTTTTAATGTAACGGTTGCCAATTTTTTCTCTCAACTTGCGGATATGCACATCAATTGTCCGATCTCCAACAATAATATTATCACCCCAAACAGAATGAAAAATATCGTCACGCGTAAAGACCCTGTCGGGTTTTGATACAAGCAGGGTTAATAATTCAAACTCTTTTTTAGGAAGCACTAATTCTTTATTATTTTTAATAACCAAATATCGCTCTTTATCGATATGAAGTTCCTTTTTGGTAATAGGCTTTTCGATTATCGCAGCTGGTGTTACTGCTTCATTAAGTCGTTTTAAAAGAGCTTTAATTCGGCTTTGCAGTACTTTTGGCTTAATTGGTTTTGAAATGTAATCATCTGCACCTGCTTCAAACCCTGCTATTTGTGAATAGTCTTCTGACCGTGCCGTCAAAAAAGCAATAATTGTATGTTGAAGTTCCGGAAAAGATCGTATTTCTTCACAAGTCTCAATCCCATCCATTTCAGGCATCATCACGTCAAGAATAATGAGGTGGGGAATTATTTCCCGGGCTTTTAATACTGCTTCTTTTCCGGTATTAGCGGTATAAACATCATAACCAGTTTTTTTTAGGTTATAACTTATGAATTCAAGTATATCCGGTTCGTCGTCAACCAGTAAAATCCTATGAGTATTATGTTCCATCAGATAGTTTTATAGTTGTAAAGATAATAAAGTTATATAAACCTTTCAATGGATTTTATAAGGCAATGATAAGTTGCATATCTCCGGGAGAAATACGAAATATTTTGCTCTGCTAATAAAACGTTTAATGACTATCGGCAAACATTAATATTTTTATAATTTATAGCGACACAGGATATTAGCAACCTATCAAATAGATTATCTCCGAAATTTCGCCTATTTACCTTATAACAGAATTCATCGAGGTAATCCTGCATATACTTTTTGGATATCATATGGTGTACCCCCAATAAAGTCCGTTTGGCATTAGCAATCA
>JAIFLU010000145.1 GCA_020048915.1 Bacteroidota bacterium
CATCACTAAGTATAAAACGTCCGGGACTTACAATTGTAAGTACGTTACTAATCCTGCTTTTAGGATTTATTGGACTAATGTTCCTTGGGGTACGGGAGTACCCCAGTGTCGACCCTCCTATTATTACAGTTTCTACAAGTTATGTAGGAGCGAATGCCGATATTATTGAGACTCAAATTACCGAACCGTTAGAGCAATCAATTAACGGCATTGCGGGAATTCGTTCCATTACTAGTGTTAGCCGCGATGGCGGCAGTAATATTACGGTCGAATTTACGCTCGATATCGATTTGGAAACTGCCGCAAACGATGTACGCGATAAAGTTTCGCAAACACTCCGATTATTACCTCCGGATGTAGACCCTCCCATTGTTACTAAAGCCGATGCCGATTCTAACCCGATCATTATTTTAAATATTGCATCCGACAGCCGATCGCTCATGGACCTTACCAATATTGCCGAAATAACTTTTAAAGAACGGCTTCAAACTATTTCGGGGGTAAGTAATGTGGGAATCTATGGAAGTCAGCGCTATTCGATGCGGTTGAGAATTGATCCTGCCCGATTAGCTGCCTATGCGTTAACCCCGCTCGATGTTCGTAATGCCATGCTGCGTGAAAACATTGAGCTTCCATCGGGACGTATTGAAGGAAACTCAACGGAACTTACTGTTCGCACCATGGGACGGTTTCAAAGCCCTTCGGATTTTAATACGATGGTAATAAAGGAAACCAACGAACAGGTTGTTCGTTTCAGCGATGTTGGCAAAGCGGAACTCGCTTCCGAAAACGAACGAACCATTTTAAAACTTAATGGTGTTCCCATGGTTGCTTGCGCAATTATTCCGCAACCTGGTTCAAACCATATTGAAATTTCCGATGAAGTTTACAAAAGACTGGAGATTATTAAAAAAGATTTACCTACCGATATCCGCGCTTTCATCACTTTTGATAATACCAAATATATCCGGGAATCAATAGAAGAAGTTGAACAAACAATTATTGTTGCATTTCTGCTGGTTATCCTTATTATATTTCTCTTTTTAAGAGAATGGAGATCAACGCTTATTCCGGTAGTAGTAATTCCAGCCTCCCTAATTGGTGCATTTTTTATAATGTATCTGGCAGGATTTACAATTAACGTTCTCACCCTTTTGGGAATAGTTTTGGCAATTGGATTGGTTGTAGACGATGCCATTGTTGTACTCGAAAATATTTATACCAAAATTGAACAGGGGATGTCGCCATTGGAAGCTGGTATCAAGGGCTCCTCTGAAATATTCTTTGCGGTAGTTGCTACAACGGTTACGCTGATTGCTGTTTTCTTCCCTATAATCTTCCTTCAGGGGGTAACCGGGAGGCTATTCCGTGAGTTTGGGATTGTAATAGCAGGATCCGTAGGCATATCCGCATTTCTTGCATTGAGCTTAACCCCCATGTTATCCGTTAAGATTTTAAAGGCTCACTCACAACACAACTGGTTATACCGTAAAACAGAGCCCTTTTTTGTAGGCGTTATTACCTGGTATCGGAATAGCCTTACTACTTTCCTGAAACACCGGTATTGGGCATTTATCATTATGGCATTAGCTTTTGTATCTATTGGTGTGATAGGAAAACTTTTACCCTCTGAGATGGCTCCATTGGAAGACCGATCGGCGCTTATCATAAATTCGGTAGCTCCCGAAGGGGCAGGTTATGAATTTATGAACCGCTACATGGATGAGCTCACTATTTTAGTGAAGGATAATGTACCCGAGAGCAGCGGTATTATTACCATTACAGCGCCAGGATTTGGAGGAGGTTCGGTTAATTCGGGGATAATACGTTTAATCCTGAAAGATAGAGACCAACATAACAGAAGTCAGCAGGAAATATTCGACGAACTATCGGGCGAAGTAAAGAAATTAACAGGAGCAAGATCTTTTATTTCTCAGCAACAGACTATTGGAGGAAGAAGAGGCGGGTTACCGGTACAATATGTTATTCAGGCGCAAGATCTGGACGACTTAAAAAAAGTATTGCCCCTCTTTATCGCAGAGGCCTCCAAAAATAAAATATTTCAGGTAATTGACCTCAACCTCAAATTTAACAAACCTGAGGTAAGGGTTACCATTAACCGCGAAAAAGCTGTTTTAATGGGCGTTTCGACGCAGGATATTGCCCAAACACTTCAGCTTGCTTTAAGCGGACAGCGTTTTGGCTATTTCATTATGAATGGGAAACAATATCAGGTTATTGGTCAGCTTACCCGTGAAAACCGAAACGATATGCTCGATCTGAAATCGATGTATGTGCGGAGTAAAAGCGGTCAAATGGTTCAACTCGACAACCTGGTTAATATAAAAAACGAAAGCAGTCCACCCCAGCTATATCGATATAACCGCTTAGTTTCAGCAACGGTTTCAGCAGGATTGGTGAAAGGCCACACGATTGGCGAGGGAATAGATGAAATGAATAAGATTGCATCCACGGTACTCGACGAGACCTATACTACAGCATTGGCAGGTGATTCAAAAGAGTTTGCCGAAAGTTCATCCAGTTTGTTATTTGCATTTCTGTTAGCGTTAGTGCTTATTTACCTGGTATTAGCTGCCCAGTTTGAGAGTTTTCGCGATCCTCTGATTATAATGTTTACGGTGCCTTTGGCATTATCGGGAGCATTAATATTTTTATGGTATTTCGACCAAACTATCAATATCTTCAGTCAAATTGGAATGATTATGCTTATTGGACTGGTATCCAAAAATGGGATCCTCATTGTTGAGTTTGCGAACCAACGAAAAGCAGCAGGACTAGGAAGGACTGAAGCTATAATAGACGCTTCGGCCTCCCGTTTTCGACCAATTTTAATGACCAGTTTGGCTACGATGCTTGGTGCATTGCCTATTGCATTAGCGCTGGGAGCGGGTTCGGAAAGCCGTGTTTCGATGGGTATTGCTGTTGTGGGAGGGCTTCTGATCTCAACATCCCTAACCCTCTATGTAGTACCCGCTATTTATGATTTTCTCTCCGAATCTAAAAAAGATGTTAGTAATGTTGTTGAAGAATCAAACACCCCAAAAAATGAGTAGAATTACTTTCATATACATGTTCCTGCTTATAGCTATTCCCATTTCCTCTTTTGGGCAAGACTCCCTTACCCTGAAAACTTGCCTGTCAATTGGACTGGAGAATAACTACTCATTACAGATTACCCAGAACGATGAGGTCATTACCCAAAACAACCTGAATTTTGCCAAATATGCCTTCTTCCCTACCGTTGATGCTACCGGACGTAAAACCAATTCTGTAGTTAACTCCCGGCAGGAATTTGCCTCCGGAGGTATTCAGGAGAAAGACAATGCAAAATCGAACTCGCTTACGGGGGCTATTTCTCTTAACTGGACTGTTTTTGACGGGTTTGGGATGTTTGTAGGATTCGACAAAATGAAAGAATTAAGCGAACTTGGCAAGCTTAACACCCGCATGACTATTGAAAATCTTACAGCACAAATTGCATCGGGCTATTATAACCTGATTCAGCAAACACAAATATTACAATCGCTTCATCATGGCATGAAATTATCATCCGAAAGGCTTGCCATTGCTTCAGAAAAATATAAAATAGGAAGCTTCTCAAAATTAGAGTTTTTGCAAGCGCAGGTTGATTTTAATACCGATAGTTCGCAATATTTACGCCAGGAAGAAACAGTTGCCACCACCCGGCTTCAATTAAGCAGGGTTTTAGCATATTCATTAACGGTTCCTCCATCTTGGAACGACAGTATTTCTGTTTCGTCGAACCTGGTTTTTGAGAATCTTTATGGGCAAATGATCCAGAAAAATACAAGCCTGCTCATTGCCAAGCAAAATCAGTATTTGTCTAATCTTGATGTTAAAATGATCCGGTCGCGGTTCTACCCGACCTTAACCTTAAATGGCGGGTATAACTTTACGAATGCCGAATCTCAGTCGGGGTTTTTGTTTACCAACCGCACGTTAGGCTATACCTATGGAGCAACCCTGACCTACGGATTATTTAACCGGCTCGACAACCACCGGCAAATGAAAAATGCCATTATTACCCGACAAAATCAGGATCTGGAATTTGAAAACCTACAACAGGAAATAATCTCAGAATTCAATATTATTTGGAACAATTACACTTATAATTTGCGGTTACTTTCGCTCGAAACACAAAACCTCGAAAGCGCCCGCGAAAACATGGATATTGCCATGGCAAAATATCGGTTGGGCGGATTGGCAGGGATTGAAATGCGCGAGATACAAAAGAATTTTCTCGATGCCAATAACAGATTTATTAATGCAAAATACCTGGCCAAAATTGCCGAAATTACGCTTAAACAAATTAGCGGAAGTATTGAAGAATATTATTGATTAACTAAGTCCACTCCGAAAAGTCAAAATTCAATGATTTTCATCTGTTTTTCTCCTGACCTATTCAGTGAACCATCTGAAAATCATTGAATTCTAAAGTCCCCCATTTGGGGAATTAAGGGGTAAAAGCCTTTTCGGGGCAGACTCAATAACTAACAAGATTAAATGAAAGCCTATATATTTCAACATGTTCCCTTTGAAGGCCCTGCTGCCATTGCTTACTGGTTAACTCAAAATAATTTTACCATTGAATATGTACGTTTTTACGAATCATTCGCTATCCCCACTCTAGACCATGTCGACTGGCTAATTTTAATGGGAGGAGCCATGAGTGTCAACGATGAGCATGAATTCCCCTGGTTGGCAGAAGAAAAAAAGTTTATCCGCCATTGCATCGAAGCTGGAAAAAAGGTTGTTGGGGTGTGCCTTGGCTCGCAGTTAATTGCCAACGCTTTAGGTTCTAAAGTTTTTCAGGGAAAAGAGAAAGAAATTGGGTGGTTTCCGATTTATCAATCAGATTCGATCTATACATCCGGCAATTCCATTCCCAAGCAGATTACTGTTTTTCACTGGCATGGCGAAACATTCGATTTACCAATCGGAGCCAGTCTAATAGCTTCTTCTAAAGCTTGTTCCAATCAAATATTCTGGTATAGTAATAATGTCCTGGCCATGCAATGCCACCTTGAAATGACACCGGAAGCAATTGCCGGAATGCTGAAACACTGCTCCCAAGAAATCCATCCGGCTCCTTATATTCAAACAGCCAATGAAATAGAAGAAGGGACGGCTTTATATGCATCCTATGCCAACATTTTGCTTTTCTCTTTGTTGAATGAACTTAAAGGGAAGTAGTAAGTTATTAGTAGTAAGTAGTAAGATGGACGATTACAACCTTTTTACCCGCAACCCGCTCCACGATAGCTATCGGGATCGTAACCCTCAATAAAATGCAAACCAATATCTTAGAAGTAAAAGGGGTAAAAAAATATTTCAAACAGGTTAAGGCCGTGGATGGGATTGACCTCAACATCCGCATGGGAGAATATGTCGCTGTGCTGGGCCCAAACGGTGCCGGCAAAACTACCTTGGTCGAAATGATTGAAGGAATTCAGCATCCCGACGAAGGCGAAATTACCATTCAGGGAAAAAAGTGGCGTGGCCACAGCGAAGAACTTCATCACATGATTGGATTATCGCTTCAGGAAACACGGTTTATCGACAAACTTACCGTACTCGAAACGGCCATACTTTTTGCCAGTTTTTACGATTTAGGAGAGAAAAGGGCTAAGGAAGTAATTGAACTAGTTGGTCTTTCGGAAAAGCATAAAGCATACGTGGTAAACCTTTCGGGAGGGCAACGCCAACGATTAGCCCTTGGAATTGCCTTACTCAATAAACCACAGATATTATTGCTCGACGAACCCACCACTGGCCTGGATCCCAATGCCCGGCGTGAAATATGGGCTATCCTGCAAAAATTAAAATCCGAAATTAAAACTTCGCTAATCCTTACCACTCATTACATGGAAGAAGCCGAAGTGCTGTGCGACCGGATTATCATCATGGACCAGGGGAAAATTCTCAGTCAGGGCTCACTCGATGAGATAATCCACCTTAATAATTTCTACGAAGTAGTTGAATTTTCCTTACACGAGAATCCATCCAAAGACTGGAACCTGGCTCCATACACCCAACAGTGCATCGAATGGAATCCCGAAAAGCTAACCGGGAAATTATATATAACAAAAATACAGGAAGATATGCCCCTGTTTTTTGAATTATTGAAATCGAAACATATTCAGTTAAACCAGTTTAATTACCGCAAAGCTACCCTCGACGATGTGTTTACCACATTAACCGGTCGCCATTTAACCGAACAATCATGAGACAATTTTACCGCTTACTTATATCGCACTTTAAAGAAATTATCCGCGAACCTGCTGTCATTTTCTGGGGAATTGTGTTTCCGATACTCATGGCTGGTGGATTAGGATTAGCTTTCAACAAAAAACCGGTTGTTTCGAGGAATATTGTTTTAATAGCATCCAGCAGCAGCAATGAAGCATTGCCTTCATTTTTAACGACTAAACTTTCGCTGAAAAAGATTGAACCCTTAAAAGGCAATGTGCATTTTCAATACAGCTACTCGAACAAAAGCATGGGACAATTGACACTCAATTTTTATCCTGCAAACTGGAGCCAAGCCAACGAAATGCTCAAAAAAGGGATCGCTTCGGTTGTTATTGAATCAAAAAACGGAGTGCCTGATTATCACTTCGACCCAATGAACCCGGAGGCACTATTGCTTCACCTGCAGCTCACCGGGTTACTCGAAAAAGGCCCTGCTTTTTTTGAAGAAAACACCCAACATGCAAAAGCATTGACCCTCCCGGGTACCCGCTATATCGATTTTTTGGTACCTGGATTGATCGGCATGGGAATTATGATGGCTTGTATGTGGGGAATCAGTTACAGTGTAATTGAAAAACGCTCAAAAAAACTCCTTCGCCGGATGGTGGCAACACCAATGAAAAAACCATTTTTCCTGGGATCGCTTTTTGTTGCCCGTATTACCATGAATTTTATTGAAGGATTTTTGCTGTTTTTATTTGCCTATCTGTTTTTTGGAACGGCGGTTCAAGGTAGCGGTTGGGCGCTCTTTATACTATTTGTTGCCGGAAATATTGCTTTTTCGGGGCTGGCCGTATTAATATCATCGCGCACTGCCAATCCTGAAGTTGGCACAGGTCTTATCAATGCATTTGTAACCCCCATGATGGTGCTTTCGGGCGTATTTTTCAGCTACCATAGCTTTCCCGATTGGATAATTACAATAATACGTACATTACCTTTAACCATGCTCATCGACAGTTTCAGGGCGGTATTTAACGAAGGAGCGGGCATTATGGACGTAGCGCTTTCGTCGCTAATTCTTTTAATCGAAGGAACAGTATTCTTTATTGCCGGTTTGAAGTTGTATAAGTGGTATTAAGGCCCCCAAATTGCTTTAACAAACCAGTTTTATGCTCAATATCAAAGGCTATCGCATCTACTGAAATGGTGGCGCCAGAAATTGCATCTACGTCCTTACCCACTGTTAGCGCTGATTTACCGCTATAGCCTACAAACTGTTTAAGCCAATTTTTTGCAGTAACTTCTTGTCCGTGGGTTGCCTGATAATTAAAAATTTGAACTTGTCTTATGGTGTAGGTTGAATCAAAAAGTATAAAATAGTCGAAGAACTCACTCCCTTTATCGCCGCTCAGACCTCTGTTTATTGAACATCCACCCGATCGGCAAGTATTCACCCTGCCTACATAAATAAACTTAATAAAGGATGCTGGCTCTTTACTAAATAAGGTAAAGTATTTCCCAACTAAAATTTGCCTGGTAAGTTTTTCTGACAATACCAATTCATTTAAAAGCACCTGCTTGTCATCAAATTTTGCCAGGGTTTTATGAAGTAATTTAGGATAATACTCAATATCGGTTTGAGCATTCAAACTACAATTTAGTGATATGAGCAAATATATTGACGCTATTTTCTTTATCATCGTTCTAAGGTTAAAACATAACACCAATGCCTGCATTTAATGTTTTCGAATACTCGTCTGCGGCTTTCGATTTGGCAAACTGAATGTCCACCTTTAAAACGGCACCTTTGGCCAGCTTGAGGCTCAAACCCGATGAAATGACATTATTATCATATGCTTTGTTTTTTTGCAAAGCGCCTTCCTTAGCATAATGGGTGTTATACGACTCTAATCTAATAAATGGAATCAATTCACTTTTTGAACCGGCATAATATTTTAAAATATTATATCCTGCTTCGACATAATATCCCAGCATCGCACTTCCTAAATCATTTTGAATTCCGCCCTGAGTGGTAAATTGGTTATACTGCATGGTATTTGAGATACCAACATAATAAAACTGCCCTTTTATTTGGAGACCATTCAAATTATAGCGGGCATCCAAGCCTACCATCGAGACTGAAGTAACCGATGAATCAGCTTTAGATTTAGCATCGTCGTCAGCCTTATCCAAACCATTATAGAGCGTACTTTGCGTTTTTCCAAAATATCCTGCAATACCTATATTTAAATTTCGTATGCCATAGTATTCAACCTTTGCAGTTAAATTTGGAGAACTAATATACGATTCAGCACCCTTTTGACGACCATTTCTAAATCCGTTTTTTCCGCTTAAATTACCTTTTCCATTGTAGCCATTAAACCCATTCACAAGGTAAGCCTGATACTTAAGCGATGCCTCAATTACATTTCCACTTAGCCCAAGGCCAACTTCGCGCCAGGTAGTAGGAGAAATCTTATTGTCGACCATAGGGCGTTCAACACCATTAAAAGCAGTAGGTTCGTGATATTCGTTGACGATTCCCATGGGCACTAAAATTAATCCGGCCCTGAAGTTTAAAAACCTATTGAACTTATATTGCAAAAATGCCTGTTCAATATACACCTCGCTTACATGCTCATATTCGATTTCGGAAATAAACTGTGTCCTGGAATTAAAATTATAGCCCAGCAACATAACCATCCTGTGTACATCTAAGGTACCATTGCTTCTGGTATTCGAATTAAACGACTGATTGTAATGAACCTCGCCATAGCCGCCAATGAGAATCGCGCCATCGCTTGCCAATAGCTTATCGGCAGTATTCCGGAATATATTTTCGGTTTTAAGTGAATCTTGAGCATTAATTGAAAACCAAACGATTACAAGAAGAGAAAGAAGAATTGTTTTTTTCATACACTATTAATATAAGGTTATACTTTTTATGAACAGTGTCAAAAGTAGGCCCACCGGCCTCAGTATACAATCCCTATAAATAATGATTTTTATTTAAGAATACCCCTATTCTGATTAGTATATGCGGCATTTATCCTTCTTTTTCCAAGCTAGCGCGGACATGTTGTCCGTGCCTCAAAAATTTATTCCATGCTAGCGCGGACTTGCAGTTCGTGCTCCGCAATAACTATACATTTTTATAGAATTACTAATTTCTCTGCTTTATCCCGCTGGCGCGGACAAGTTGTCCGTGCCTCAGAAATTTATTCCATGCTAGCGCACGTTTGTAATATGTCCATAAATACCAATCTACAATATTTCTTGCCCTCTTCTCATGTCAAACGAGGGTTTGGAAAGGCCTGGATTACAAATCTGCTCCAGCATCATGGCTGAACATAAGTAAGAGCTGGATTCGCTCCTTTTTTCAATAAAACACTAATTATACTTTTGCTTTCAGACGATAAAGCATAAAATAATGGTGTTTTTCCCTCTTCATCAATAGCGTTAATGTCAGCACCATTGTCAATTAAAAATTTAACCGTTTTTAATCTGCCCCAAGCACATGCATTATGTAATGCTCCTCCTAAATTTATTTTTGCTCCATAATTTATAAGATATTGCACTATTTCATAATGCTTATGATCTGAGGCCATTCTTAAAGGCGAAAGCCCATTATTATCAACCATATTAATCTCAGCACCTCTTTCAATAAGATATTTTACTATTCCAAAATGCCCTTCTTGAGCAGCATAATGCAATGGAGAAAAGCAGGTACCGTCTTGATCTTTTTCATTTATGTCAAGTCCTGCCTCAACTAATGTTTCTAAAATATCAATTTGATTGTCACTCGAAGCTGTAATTAATGCTAAAAAATCATTTGTACCTCTTTTAATGAAACCATTATCCAAAAAGTATTTTATTACATCATTATGCCTATTTATTATCGCATAAACTATAGATGAATAGCCATCTTTAGATAGTAAATCTATATCGACTCCATTTTTTAGGAGAAAATCAATAATTTCAATTTGACCTGCAATACTAGCATAATGCAATAAATTATAACCCTCTCTATCGAGATTGAATCCATGTGTTTGCTTCTTATAAATTTTAATAAATTGATTTACATCACCTTGTGCAATAATTTTATACGTTTTATTCATTTGTTTTATATGGTATTTACTTGAAAAATAATAGTGGCCCAGCTGGCGCGGACATTCTGTCCGTGCCTCAAAAATTTACCCCATGCTAAAGCGCTTTTGTAACGCGTTCTTCCCTCACAATCACCCAAATTTCTTGCCCCGCCATTCTCGTTATAATCGATGGTTTGGAAGGACTCGGATTACAAATTTACGATAGCATCACTGCCGAACATCAGCGTGAGCGGGGGTATCAATTTCATATTTGCGCAATTCCGATAAACCCAAAGCAATTTTAAAGTTCCACTTAATTTGATAATCTTTATAAGAACCTGTTCCGGTTTCTAAATCATATTTTTCCTGCCAAATAATACGTTGTTTACGAAAAGATTCTATCGCAGAATAATATTTATTCAAATCTTGCACTCTTAAATTTTTTAACTCTTCTAATCTTTTTCTTATTTTCCTAGCAAATAATTCATTAATATCGAAATGCAATTGTTCATGATTCAGTAAATCTTTTGTCATTTCATTTTTTGTTACCCATGAATGATTTCGATTAAAATAATGGAAATAATTTATATCGGGAATATTACCTTCGCTTGTATCAATAAAATCAGATCCAAGGCAACTTACAGCACCAAGATGATATTTGTGTGTTGATAAATCAATGGTATCTATATCTATAGTTTTAAAGTCACTCCATTTTAATTGATATTTACTACTCCAATAAATTAAAGAATCTCCTTGTGAATAAACAATTGATGAAGAAGATAGTGATATTAGTAAAAAAAATAGGCTTAACTTAAAATATGGAAAATTTATCTTATTATACTTCATATTACTTGAGTTATCGTCTATTCTCTCGCTGGCACAGACATGTTGTCCGTGCCTTAAAATTTATTCTTGGAAAGGCCCGGATTACAAATCCACGCCAGCATTATAGTCGAACATCCGCGCAAGCGGGTTACAATTCCGCACCAGCGTCACTGCCGAATATCTGTGTGAGACGGGCAATTCAATTAGCTACTCAATTGTTTTTTAATGTGCTGAGTCAATTCATCAGCATATTTGCTACGAAATTCAAAGTAGTTCTTAATAATATCCTCTGATTAAATCATTAATAAAAAGCTCTTTTCTTTAAATACTGCAACAAACATAAAATCTACAAATTTCACTTTCCTAATTTCAATAAATTGGGACGCACTAATTCTTTCTTTTTTTAATAAATTACTTATGTAAAAATATTCCGAGTTATATTTTATGGCATAAATTTTTAAATACAAAAAATATATAATCAAAAATACTAAACCAATGATAAATGGGAAATAATGATAATATGGATTATTGCTTATTATTGATAAAAATGTAAAAGCAAATAATATTATTGCTCCTACTATAATTAAAATTCTCTGATAATAAATAACATTGCAATCACCAATTTCAATTAAATTATTATTCATCTTCAATTTTATGATATGTAATTTTGTAACCCCAGCTAGCGCGGACGTGCTGTCCGTGCCTTAAAAATTTATTTTTCGAAAGGCGCGGATTACAAATCCGCGCCAGCATCATGGCAGAACATCCGCGAGAGCTGGGATAAGCCCCTACAAATACCCCCTCAGCCGATACGTATAATACCCCACAATTTCCCGTAAATAAAATCCCCAGCCATCGATATTGCCAGGCGATGGCAGTAAAAGTTTGTCGGGATCCCATTTGCGGGGGCCTGCCGAAAAGTCGGTACTGTAAGGACTAACTTTCAGGCGTTCTTTTTTAAAGCATCCCATTGCCCGTTTCATATGCAATGCCGAGGTAATTAACAAGCAATTGCCTTGGGGATTACTAGAATGAATAATTTTGGCTGTTTCTACGGCATTCTCATGCGTATTGCGCGATTTGGCTTCCATCATAATATCCCTCGATGGAATGCCAAGCTTTACTAAAAAAGCATATATCCTGTCGGCTTCGGTTTCATCCTTATGCAACAAACTGCCTGCACCACCCGATATCATTAGTTTTTTCACCTTCCCTGTTTTATATAAATACAAGGCTTGCCAAAGCCGGTCGGCACTTTGATGAAAATTAAGCCGGCGGGATAATGTGTCGTACGATGCCATCCCTCCCAATACAATTCCGTAATCGTAAGCTTTGGTAATTTTATCGGCTGGTATAATGGGTGTTTCCCATTTGCGAACTGCTTCTTCTAACAAAAAACCGTTGCCCAAAATATAAATAACTATAAACGAAAAAATGAGTATCCTCTTCCTCCTGACTTGTTTTTTGGTAATAATAGCATATAGCAAAGCGCCCATAATCCAAAAGAAGGGAGATAGCAAAAACGACAGGACTTTCGACAAGATAAAAAACATAGCGGTTTTGGTATTTATTAGATGTTTAAACGGTATTAGCGGTTCCTAAATTAACGGATTAAACACAAAGACACAGCATCCCAGAAATAAAATTAATCAATTTTATGATTCTGTTGTGCTGTGTCTCTGATCGCGATTAGTTCGATCTACCTGTTATTTCAATTTTTGTGTGAGTGTGATTTTTTGGGTCATCGGCATGGTCATCGATTGTTGTCCCGAAACGGCTACCGTCATGTCTAATTCCATAACCATTTTGTTTTGAACTATTACTTTGGTGGTTGGGTCGATAAACATATCGCCATTCTGAACTCCGCTGCCTTCAATAAAGAAATCCATTCCCTGCATTTTACCTTTTCCTTCCAAATCGAGGGTAGAAGTATAGTTTATTTTCTGAACGTCTTTTCCTTCCAACACTTCTTTTGCCCCCAGGGGATATTCGGTTTTAACCAAAAAGCCAAGTTTTCCGCCCATACCGGCGTTATCAACAGAATCGCTATGCTCAACATTCCATTTTTCGCCAATTTTGAGGTTTTTTTCGGGAAACTCACAAAACAAACCTGATGAAACAAGGGCATTATCAGGAAAAGCTTTCGCTCCGGGAAGGTTTATACCGGTGGTATCTGTTTTAGTTTTACTTACCAGTCGGCCATACTTATTTAATTGAAGCTTATAGGTTGGACTCACTTTTCCATCGAACCGCATCACGGTATCAATCATCATCATTTTGGACGATACTACGGCATCGTATGCTGCCATGGAGACTTCAACTCCACCATCGGCCAAAAGAGCTTCGATTTTATTTTTCGAAACAGCGCTCGAAGAACTGCTCATCTTCATTTCCTGAGCTCCCATAGTCATGGTAATGTCCATAACCATATCGGTTTGATAATTATACTCCTGCCCTTTAACAACTTTTAAGGGAGTTTTAAATTCCTGCGAAAAAGCAATTAGGGAACCAAAACTGAATGATAGAATTAAAATGAATTTTAAAAGAGATTTCATTGTGTTTGAATTTAGGTTAATTATGGGTTAAAATATAAGTTGCGGGTTACGGGTTACGGGTTGTACGGTTTCGGGTTGCGAGTTATAGGGTTAAAACATGTTGCAGGTTAAAGGTTGCTATTTCCTGTCTTCTGTCTTCCAACTTCTGACTTCAGTTTTATTTCTTTTTGACAATTGTGTACCGCTTGTTTTCGTTAGCAATATGCCAGGCTGTTTTGTAAACCAGTTGAGCTATCCGGGCTGTTTTATCCGGATTAATTGTATTGGGATTATCCCTTACGGTGTGGTAATCGTTATGCAAACCAGCAAAGAAGAACAGAAAAGGAACATCCTTTTTGTAGAAACTGGCATGATCGCTTCCTCCTACATGATTATCCTCGTTAAGCTGGAGCTTAAATCCAATACCTTTATTCTCCGTTTTAACAATATCTACCAGGTCGGGACAAAGGCTCGCTCCTTCCAGACAAAGTGAATCAGGATCGTTACGGCTAATCATATCCATGTTTAACATCGCCACTGTATTTTCCATCGGAAATAATGGATTGCGTGCATATGCCTGCGAACCAAACAAGCCTTTCTCTTCTCCCGAAAAAGCCATGTACAAAACACTTCTTTTTGGCCGGTTCTTCATTTTCGAAAAAGCTTCGGCAACTGCCAAAACACCTGCGGTGCCAGAGGCATTGTCATCCGCTCCGTTATTAATATAATCTTCGCCCTCTTTGTGCTCGCGGTTGAAGCCTACATGGTCGTAATGGGCCCCAATTACCAGATATTCGTTTTTCTGGATCGGATCAGTTCCCGGTAAAAGTCCAATTACATTATTCGATTTCACCGGAGTTTGAATAGTTGTAACTTTCATACGGACACTAATCTCAGGATAGTGTCGTGATAAAGGTTTTAGGCTTTTATCAATTTCAGCCTGTAGACGCTTTAAGGAATCGACACTCCCAAATAGCAGGTTCATAATTTCCTTTCCTACATGAATGGCCGGAATTCTTAATTTTTGAGAATCTTCGAGTTCCATCGCCAACGCATCTTTAGGTATAATCTTCGATAGCGAAGGCCATGGAAATCCCCGCGGGTTTATCATTTGATGGTTTAACGGATCGGTCACCACCAGCATCCCAACCGCTCCATGAGCAATGGCATTCTCAATTTTGTTCTCGTTATAAGAATATTTGGTAGAGTTTTTTCCATCAAATAGCGAGGCAGTATCGGATTCTCCGGGCTCATGGCGCATTACCACCACAATTTTCCCTTTCACATCGATGTTAGCATAGTCGTCGTAATTATATTCCGGGGCAGTAATTCCGTAACCTGCAAAAACAAGGCTCCCCTCAACAGTAGCACTGGCCGTGAAATCGTAAGGAACAAATTCGGTTTTGATAGTCAGCATTTTAGTTTCGCCGTTACGAGTAATTTCCACCGAATTATCATCGCCCAACGAAGTAATCACAAGGGGCACCTCATTAAAGTATGAGCCATTAACCGGTTGAAGTCCGTACCTATAAAATTCTTTCGCAATATAAGCAGCAGCGGTATCTAATCCGGGGCTGGGCGTATTTCTGCCCAACAATGCGTCCGAAGCTAAATAATCGATATGCGCTTTGACCTTTTCGCTGGTTATTGCTTTTAGATTTTTGGCAGTGACTGGCTTTTGCGCAACTGCCGAAAAACAGAGCAAAAGTGCAACTACTCCGAAAAAGGAGTACTGAATGACTTTTTTATAATTCATTTGAAAGCTTTTTAGATAGCTGGGATATTGGATTTTCAGCTAACGAAAATAAATAATTAATTTAAATGAAGAGCGGTTTGCTCTGGAAAATAAAAAATACAATCCAACAATTAGGCAGAGCTTTCAGATACTTCATCTATGAATAATGGAAATTCAAAAACCACAAATAAATCGTCTATTCCATCGTCACCACTGTAATGCCGGCACCTCCCAATTCGATCTTCTCGTCGCGAAACGATTGAACAAATGGAACAGTAGCCAAATATTCCCTTATCATGTGGCGAAGTATTCCGTTCCCCTTCCCATGGAGTATCTGAACCTGCGAAAAACTGAGCATCACCGCCTCGTCCAAAAATGTCTGAACTTTTTGAATTGCCTCTTCGCCCCTATTTCCTCTCAGATCCAAACTGGTTTTAAAATTGAGTTTGCGGTCGTAAGTGCTGTAAGCTTCCATTACATTTCCGTGGGTTGTTTTTTGGGTGGCTTTTTTAAATTCAGTATTTGAAATCTTTTCGAGACGTGTTTCGGGAAGGCTGGTAGTCATTTGTCCAAAAGCCACCAGGTAATTTTTACCGTTTACATCGAGTACTTCGCCCACAGAATCCTGTCCAAATAAGCGAACTTTATCTCCTTTTTTAATTACGTGCTCATTTACTGGTTCAGGCTCAGGAGCAACTACTTCGGGCACACCGGCTTTTGATTTCCGATCTTTAGTTTGATGTTCGCGTTGTTTGAGCTTTTCTATTTTTCGGAGAATGTATGCATCATCGGGATGAACTTCTTCAATTTTCTTCTTAAATACCTCCACCTGTTGGCGGGCTTCGCGGGTTTTTTCTTTGTCGGCCTGACTTTCCTTAATCTGGCGAATGGTATTTTCAATTTGTTTATTGGCCCCGGCCAATACTTCTTTTGCTTCAACCTTTGCCTTTTCAAGAATAGCTTTTCGCTCTTTACTGGTCTGCTCAAGTTCAGTTGTATTGCGGGTAACCAACTCGTCGAGTTTTTTTTCGAGCTGCCGCACCCGGTCGCGCTTACTTTCCCAATAACGTTTATCGCGGGCAATTTCGCGCAGGTATTTATCAAAGTCCACATAGTCCTGACCAATTTTGGTAGAAGCATCCTGCAAAACCTCTTCGGGTAAACCAATTTTTCGGGCTATCTCGAAAGCAAAAGAACTCCCCGGTTGACCGATTTCGAGCTTGAACAGCGGTTGCATTAAATGATTGTCGTACAACATTGCCCCATTGACAATACCTTCGACCGAAGCTGCATATTTTTTCAGATTGGTATAGTGGGTAGTAATTACACCATATGTACCTTTATTATTCAACTGCGTAAGAATAGCCTCGGCAATGGCTCCTCCCAGCATAGGCTCAGTACCTGTTCCAAATTCATCAATCAGAATTAAGGTTTGTGCAGAAGTATTTTTCAGGAAATATTTCATGCTAAACAAGTGCGAACTATAGGTGGAAAGGTCGTTTTCGATAGACTGCTCATCGCCAATATCGATAAAAATATTTTGAAAGATTCCCATTTCGGAGTTCTCCGAAACCGGAACCAGCAAACCGCATTGCAGCATATATTGAACAAGACCGACCGTTTTAAGGCAAACACTTTTCCCCCCTGCATTTGGGCCGGATATCAGCAGTAATCGACCGCTATTATTCAATTCTATTTCAAGAGGAATAATTTCACGATTTTCTTTCGAGAGCGCTAAAAAGAGCAAAGGGTGCACGGCACGGGTCCACCGAAACTCCTGCTGGTTAAACAACGACGGCAGGCACGCCTCTATTTTTATGGCGAACAACGCTTTTGCCCTAATAAAATCGATTAACCCAAGAAACTCATAAGCAACAGCGAGTTCTTCGAGGTATGGGCGAAGCATATCGGTAAAAGCTGTGAGGATCTTAATAATCTCGCGGCGTTCGGCAAACTCCAGCTCCCGGATGGCATTATTGATTTGCACCGTTTCGGCAGGTTCGATGAAGGAAGTTTTTCCGGTAGCCGACTCGTCGTGCACAATACCCTGAACTTTACGTTTATAGGTGGAGCTTACCGGAATTACTGGACGGCCATCGCGCAGAGTTATTCCGGTATCAGCATCAACCAATCCTTCACTTTGGGCATGTTTTAAAATGCGTTGCATTACTTTGGCTACTGCACCGGCTTTTTCTCGCATTTCGCGCCGTATAGCCGACAACTCTGGAGAAGCATTATCCTTTATTTCTCCGGTTTTTGTAAGGATAGCATCAATGCGGTCGGAGATTACGGGAAACATTTTAACATCGCGCAATAGCTCCCGTAACTTAGGATACTTATTGTCTTCCTTACTTTTAAAAAATTGAAGAATCGCTCGAATCGAATCCAGCGATCTTTTCAGGTCAAAAATCTCATAGGTTTCCAGGTAGGCACCTTCCACCCTGGCTTTATGCAGCGAAGGAGTAACATCAATAAAGTGCTGCACCGGAAAACTACTTTCCATAAGGCAAATCCGCCGGAACTCGTCGGTTTGACGAACCAAAAGATCGATGCTCTCAAAATGGGTAAGAAACTTAATATCTTCGACATTCCGTCTGCCCAGGTCGCAAAGGCATAAATCAAAAAGCATTTCGCGAATGCGGGCAAAGCCTATTTTCTCTTCAAAATTATTGGGATAAATCACAGCAATATTAAAATCAATGAATTATTGTTCAGCAAAATAAAACCAGGTTGTATGCGTTTTTCGAATGTCAAAATTAGTTAAATTGGTCTACATTATTCATAATTGATCGTTGTTTATCTCTTAAACTTAATTGATGACTTATTAGTTCAACTTTGACAGATTTGAATAAATAATGAAAAAGTGACAATAAACAAGAAAAATTAAGCCACTAATTCACGTATTAAAATGAAAATAATGAATACTTTATCAATAAATCTTAATATTAGCAGAAATTAAATTAGAGTGAGCTATAAACATTTGAGAGATGACCATGAATCTGAATGCTTGCAGTCAGACAAACGGATAATTTCATTAGTGCATTCGTGACTCTATATGAATTTTTCTAATTCCTCTTCAACAAATTAGCTTATTTGGTCATGATAGGTAGAATTGTATTTAGCGATATTTATATAATCCGCTAAATACAATGAAGATGAGTTAAAAAAATTGATAATTGTTTCGTATTTAATACTTTTATTAATCCTGAAGGGATTAAATATGAATAGCCACCGGTTTTACCGGTGGAATATAGTGGTATGTATAAACACAACCCCGAAGGGGTTAAATATAAAAAGATGAGCACCTATACTCAAATCTTATATCAAATTGTATTTAGTACCAGGAAAAGGGAAACAACACTAAGTGCATATAGTCGTGAAGAAATATTTAAATACATGAGTGGTGTTTTGGAAAATAAAAAATGTCATTTGTACCGCATTGGTGGAGTTTCAGATCATTTACATATTTTAACCCATATACATCCTACAGTTTCTTTGGCTTCATTGGTTAAAGATATTAAACTAGCTTCTACCGAACATATCAAAAATAAAAACCTTTTTCCA
>JAIFLU010000031.1 GCA_020048915.1 Bacteroidota bacterium
TGCTGTTCATGTAATTAAGCAGGCTTAACATCAATTGGCGCGCTGCTGGTCTATTGTCAATATCCTTCTCCAAATCGATAGAGCAAAACAAAAGCTTTCCGTTTCCAACTTTACCCTCCAGCAAAACCGAAAGGCTTCTGTTTTTGAAAAAGTTGTCGATAACCCTTACAATAGGTTGCCCTCCCAAGGTATCGGTGTTCACTACTTTTGAGTTGATGTTTAGGTCCCACCATTGCCAATTGCTGTGGTAATCTGTTGGGAAATCTTTTAAGGCCGGATGAGAGGGATTGCACAGGATCCCCATTGTTCCAGGCTGGTTCGGGAAATGGACCGGGCTCCAGAAAACGGGCACAAATTTGCCTGTAATACCGTTGATGGCGTTTAGGGGAGGATTTAACAAAACTGTTTTGCCTTCTTTTAGCCAGGCTTCAGCTTCGGAAAAGGAACGTGTGACAAAAACACCGCCGGTGTAGTTTACCGCTGGGTAATTAACTTTTCCCGGATAAACAAAAATATCCCAATCATTCCTGTAGGCTGTTCCTTTGATACCAATGGAAACCTTAAGTTTCGAAGCCTTTTCAATACCTGATAATGGGTATGAAATGGCTCCAATTTTATGGGCATTGCCAATATTGATTTCGGTTGCTTTTATTTCAGTATGATACAGCTTTTCGGAGCCATTATATATTTCCACATCCAAAACCACATCCTTCAAAGGTTTCCAGAAGTTGGCAACTTCGAGCGATGCATCAAAAGTTTCGTTATTGGTATAAACTGCTTTGGGGTAGCGGATCATTGGCACCACTTCGCTGCACCACCTGCGGTGTTCATCGGGGGTGGTAAAGCCTTTCGATTCCCAGAATGGGTTCAGTATCCCTACAAGCGCTGTGCTCTGCCCGGGGAAGTCGTGCAGGTCGAGCAGTTGAAATCCGCTAAAACCGGGCGTTTTCAAGGCCCTTTCTATTTCTTCCTTGTAAAGTAGCAGGGCGAATTTGCCAGTGGCATCGGTATAATCTTTTGCCATGTTTAAAAGCCCTTTTTGCTGTAAATCCTTTTGGATGGCAATAAAATTCAAGGGTTGGAGTACGCCAGTGTATTTGTCTATTTCGCTGAGATCGGGATAAACCGAGTATTGTCCTATCTCATGCGAGATCAAAGGCTGGGGAAAATCGTCGACTGAAAAGCTGTAATCTTTGTCGAACGATGGCGAAACCTGGTCGAAAATGCCTTGTCCGCGCACCCATCCTTTTTTTGTGTACTGGGTGATAAAGAAGTCGTCCGATTCTTCGGGCGAGCGTCCGTGTCCCTGCTGAAATGTAAAAGTGGTTGTACTATACAAATGGCGGAGGTCTTGTTTTTTAAGTGTATTGACAAGGTTGTTGAGATAATCGTAATCTCCCTCGAGTTCGTTGCCCATCGACATAAAACAGAACGATGGGTGGTTGCCATATTCTTTCAGGATTGCTGCTGCTTCACGTTTCCAGAAATTAGAGGCGGCAGTATCTTTCCCGACTTTCGAACTCCAGTTTGGCAATTCTACCTGAAGGTAAAATCCGTAATCGTCGGCTACTTCAAAAGCTGCTTTGGGAGGGCACCAGGAATGGAACCTCAGGTGGTTAAGGCCATAGCTTTTTGCGGCATCGAAAATATACCGCCATCCCTCTTTGGTCATTGGCGGACAACCTGTGAGTGGAAAGATGGCACATTCCAGTGTACCGCGCAAAAACAACCTGTGGTTGTTTATTGTTAGTAGCCTGTTTTCGGCCGCTAACCTGCACATCCCAAAAACTTCGGATGCCAAAGGCTGTAACTCCTTTTTCGAAGTTGCCTGACTTATTTTCAACCGGTATGTGGAAGGGGTAAACTCATCCCACAATTCGGCGCCTCTTCCCATGTCGTATTTAAGCTCAATTTGTTTAGTTACATTGGCCGGAACTTCGCAACTGAAAGGCAGATCGGGTAATTTCTTCAAGCTTTTGGCATGTTCAACAGAAGCTATCCAATTGCCTTTGTATGTTTTAGCCGATGAATTCAGGACTTGAGCCCTGACAAGGATCTGATTATTATTGATATCGGGAAAAACCTGAACATCGGTCACCCTAACTGGCTCCAAAGCCATGAGCGACATTTCGCCCAACACTCCGTTCCATTTTATTTGCGTGGCATAGGTATAGGCATGGGCCATGTCGTTATCGTTCAGGTTGTATTTTCTGCGGTTATCGATGCGCAGGGTTATGGTATGTTTGCCAGGTTTCATATTGTTTAAGACGAAATACTGGGCACTGCTGATGCCTTCCTGCATACCTTTTTCTTTTCCATCGACCCAAACACGCGTTTCCCAAAGCGCCCTTTCAAGTTTAAGGGTTATTTCGCTGTTTTTCCAGTTGGCAGGAATTTCAATTTCCCTTTGATACCATGCGGCTCCCACATAAGTGAATTTTGGGATAAGATTGGCCATCACCTCTTTGGTCATTTCGGGTTTCATGGTCGACTCTATGCCCAATCCAGCACTGTTTAGGGTACCCGGAAGATTTATGGTATTTGAAAAGGGTTGACTTGCAAACCCATTGTCCAAAGAATCGAGGCTTACCTTCCAGGTGCCCGAAATGTCGATTTTCCTGTCCTGAGCATTCAGGTTGTTGGGAATAAACGCAACGGTTGCCAAAGCGAGAATTCCTGTAATTATATGTTTAAAGTTGTACTGCATTCTATGTTATGTAGTTATTTATAAGTTCCAACAAGGCTAACAACGCTTTTTGAAAGCACTTGTATTTTCGACTGCTTTAACACGCCTTTGCTTGCAAGGTTACTTTCGTAGGAGGTTTCGTACATTTTTAATTCTCCGTTTTCGACCGCTCCCCCAAGTGTTTCGATCGAAATATTTTTGTTACTGCTACTATTATTAATTATAACCACAACCAGTTTTTTAGTGGCTTCGTCCTTGAAGGATGACACCAGCAAACCTGCATCGGGGATGGATGCAAAATCGGTTGTTTCTTTTACGCGGCGCATTCCCGGGCGGACAAACAAAGAGTAATTTCCCAAGCTCCAGAGTAATTTGGAATCGCGGATGAAGCCGTCGTTTTTGCAATAGTCTGATTTACTGCCGTCACGTAATCCGTTATCGCCATTGTCGAGGTAAATAAGGCCGTCCTTGTAATCGAACCTGGTAAGAGCCGTCCACCATTGCCACGAAGAGGCGTTTCCGTCGGTAATGTCGGAGTGTATAATGCGGGAAATGTACAAGGCAGTCCTCATGGTCAGATCGCGGTTCCATCCCCCATCAATATCAGTATTAGCACCTTCAAGCGGGCAATATTCGGTTTGCCAGTATTTAAGGGAAGGGTTAACCGCTTTTATTTTGTTGTTTAAAGCAACCCGTGTATCTTTTAATGTCGAAAGCGGCCAAACGGTGAAATAGCTGTGGCCGCCCATTACAGGGGCAACATTGGCCAACCCGCCCAGGTAATATGGACTGGAATTACTGAAAAAAGCTTCGGTTTGGTTGCCGCGCAAGGTATCGGCTTTAGAATAAAGATAGGTGAGGTTTCCCGCCTCTGCAACAACAACTTTGGTATTCAGGCCCTTTTCCGAAATTTTATCAGAAAGCAATTTGCAGAGGTTTTTAAAATCGGCATTTTTTGCCGGAGTGCCTTCTTGACCTGCCCAGCCATCGGTATTGGCAGTCCAGTTCCATTGAGGTTCGTTTAGGGGCGATAAATAATCGAAAGGGATACCAGCAGATTTGAAGTGATCGAGCGTATTTACCATAAAGTCGGCATAATCGTCCAGGTATTCCGGTTTGATATTGAGCGAGATTCCACAAGGATTATAAGCTTTTTGATTTTTGGTATAGTTAACGGGGGCGCTGATCGAAAATGCCAGGAACTTTTCTACTCCCCGTTTTTTGGCGGCATCCAGGAACCATTTCTGGCCTTCCTGTTTTGTCCAATCGTACGTTCCATCGGCATTCAGGAAGCATTCGGATCTCCGCCATTCGTCCCATATTTTGCTGTCGGCACCCTGTTCCATGCTGCCAGCTCCCAGGTAAAAACGCCAGATAGCCAATCCAATACCTTTTGGGTTTCCGTTGGCATCTAATTCTTTGCTGAACAACAGATCGGCTATTTTTTCTCTTTTCTCCAATGGCCAGTTCTTTCCCACAAACTGGCACCGCCATGCGTCGGATGCGCCAAACCCGTCCATTTCCTGTAAATTACTATTAAGGTCTACTGTTATTTTATAGATTTTTACCGGAGCTTTGGATGTCGCTTCTTTTTCACATCCGGTGAAAGACAGCAGTATATATAGTGTAGTTATAATACTTATTTTCATTATAGTAGGCACTTAGCAGTTTATTGGACGACTCTCTCAAATAACCCTACAATTTTAGAGAATGTATTATGCCTATTAAATAGACAAAAATATGAAAGCATGGATAATTTAATTATTTATAGTTCGAACTATAATTTATCCATATCGCCTTTTTACTTATACATTATTGTATATGAGCAATAATAATACACATATAATATACGGTAGCTTCAGATCAATGAAACTATATGGAGTATATCACTATTATATTATTTAGGAATTATGAATTAACCTTTTTTCTTGTTTCGGTAGTCAATGGGCGAAACACCAATGATACGCTTGAATAATCGGGAGAAATAGAACTGGTCGCTAAAAGCAAGATTGGTAGCAATTTCCTTTATTCGTTTATTGGTAAAGTCGAGTTGTTGACAAGCGTTTTGCATTTTTAGGTCGAGAAAGTACTCGATTGGTGAACGGGTGGTTTTTTTACGGAATATTGCTGAAAAATGCGAAGAAGAATAACCGCAGTGCGCGGCCAAGTCCTGAAGGTTAATATTTTCGTTCAGGTGTTCGTGCATATAAAGAATGCTTTTTTCGATCACATCGGTTTGCTGAATGGTGCGCATACGTTCGAACTGCGGAAGATAATTGAAAGACCCTAACAAATACCACAGACAAATAGAAGCGTACTCAAGGTTTTCCTTACTGTACCCCATCGAAAGGGTTTGGTATATTTCTTCAAATAGCCTTACGCGACGGTCGTTTCTTGTATTTTCAATACTGTTAATATTGGAGATTGATAAGTTGTCGTTACAAAAATTCGAAGCCTGCAAACCTGAGAAATGAAACCAGTAAATACTCCATGGGTTTAAATTGTCTGATCCGTATCTATGAGGAAGTCCTGCCGGAATAATTAAAAATGTATCTTTTAATATCCTTTTGGTCGATCCATTGGCTTCAATCCATCCATTCCCTTCCGTACAAAAAATAAGAATATTTTGTTCACAGCCCTCCGCTCTTTCACGAAAGTGATACTTTGCAACAGGATAATATCCCACATCTGTAATAAATAGTAATTTTGTTAATGGGTTTTCTTTTAGCTCAGTTTGTATATGATGAGGTAACACTATTGCAAGCTGATTATTAAATCCATCACGTTTACGCATCATGTAGCTTTTTTTATTGCGAAAATAATCAAATAGTATATACAAATCAATATTTTGTCCATTTACTAATCATACTCATATTTATACTTTCGCTTAAAATATTTACCTTTTACCTAATGAGCAAATATAACTGGAAATTTTTGATAGGCATTTCCCTGGTTTCGGCTATGGGAGGCTATCTTTTTGGATTTGATTTCGCCGTAATTACCGGTGGTCTTC
>JAIFLU010000204.1 GCA_020048915.1 Bacteroidota bacterium
AAGTCCGAAGGACTTTAATATGAATAACCTCCGGTAAAACCGGAGGCAAACTAAACGAGAAATTTGGAACCCCGAAGTGGGTTCAATTTAATTTTAAGCTGTTTCTCACATTTATTAAACAATTTTCCTATAAAGCTTGTTGTATTATTGGAAAAAGCATGCTGTATGAGATTATTTCTGTATAAAAATAATCGTAAAGGTAATATTTACAGATGATTGCAGTATTATTTAATCAATAAGTTGGTATACAAATAGAACCTTTAAACCGAAATTATAACAGCAAATAAATAAATTTCCGGTTGTTACGTTTTAAATGATTAACAGCTAATCTATGTTTCATGTAACCGAATCAGAATGCTTTTTATAAAAATTATTAGTTTGTCCTTTTTGCTTTCGGTCTGCGCTTTCAATGTATTTTCCGGAGATAAACCCACCTCTCTTATATTTTCAATACCAGCAATAAAAAAAGACATTTTATTTGGAATATATGGTGGAATTAATTTCACGCAACCCTCGGTAATTAACTCTTACTATGTGCTTAGTCAGGCTGATATTGGCAAACCCGGAAATAAAACATATAGTCCGTTATTTAAAAACAGAGGGTTTCAATTTGGAACCATAGCCTACCTTAAATTAAACGATCATTTTGCTGTATCTCTTTCTCCAGGAGTTTCTTATTATGCTTTTCATTATAATATTACCAATCTATGGGCAGACAGCAGCACCCTGCAAACAAGTATCTACAATTTTACCAACCGATTTTGGGGTATTTCCCTTCCGGTTCAGCTCTATTATATTTTCAATCCCGACGACAAATTAAACTTCTATGCTACTATTGGCGCTAAATATGAATTTATCTTCAGCGCTTTAAAGAGGGGAAATTATTCCGAAACTACTGCGGTGAATAATGTTGTGACCGGACAATTCTATGATTCCTTTAAAAGCAAATCTGATAGGATGTTTATTCGAAGCAATTTCCAAACACTGGCTGGTGTCGGAATGAGTTATCAGTTTTCGAAATTTACAGTTTTTACCGAAGTTGATTTTGTGAAAGGACTTAATACCATTACCAAAAAAGACAATCGATATAACGACCAGCGTAACCTTTATACCCACCCGGATATACAGGACGATATTCTAATGAATAATATGGTCATAAACATTGGCCTACTCTATAAGGTATTCAGTGCTCCTAAAAAATTAAAATGTGTAACCCCATGAAGAAGCTCCTATATATAAGTGCTCTAATTCTTTTAGCTTTTAATGCTTGCAAAAACGATGATACAATTTCCCCGGAAAATCATTTTACACGGACTTATTACGACTCAGCTCTTCATAATAATTATTTCCCTGTCGACTTTGCCATTTTGGACGATAAGAGCTACCTGGTACTTTCGTTGTTGAAAAAAGATACTGTACAGAGCTCAATTCCTGGAATTTATGTAATGCAAACCGATAAATCCGGAAAAAGTAAATGGCATATAATACTCGAAAAAGAATTTGTAAATGCGGTTCCTCAACTTTTTAAAAGCGGTAGCGAGTATTATTTTTTTGCAATGCATGCCACTTCCCTGGAAACGGTTTTATTCAAAATAAATCCTTCATCAAAGTCTGTTACTGAGGTAAAGCGATTTTCTAAAATTACCTATCCGCTAAGTTGTAGTCGAGACAGCGCAAATAATTATATTTTGCTTGGCTTCAACAGCACATCCCGAAGCAGCACAGTTACTAAACTTAGCAGTGGTTTTGATATATCCTGGCAAAAGGAATACCCAATTATTGAAGATGTAGTAGAAAAAATTGTTTACCATATTACCAAAACAGGCAAGCATTACCCGTTCTTTACCGGAACAATACACAGTGGATCAAGCCCTTCTCTTTACTATGTAAATGGTTTTTCGAATTATACTTTTTCTCTCATGTTCATTAACCCTCAGGATGGGAACCTGAAAGGACAGATTAACGGATTTCGCTATGATGGAGGTGTAAGCTCCCTAATTCCATTGGATGCCAATAATTTTGCCTTTACCCGTTTTTATTATACCGAGCAGTATTTTTTAAGCCATAATACTATTTCTACAAATACAATAAGCAGTATATCGGAGGACTATAAAGGTATTTGGATGCCCGAAATTCAAAATTCCTTGAATATTCAGGTTATTCCGGTTCGTTTAAACAACCAGGATATCATTCTTTTTGCCGCTCCAACAAAATCGAACACTGTAGGTCTCTATTTTTACGATAAAACAGAAGGTAAAAATAAACTAACCCGCTTTATAGGCGATCGGTACCCTATAGAACCGGCAGCAATAAAACAAGGTTCGGATGGTTCAATTGTTATCCTTTGCCGCATTTACGAATCGGGGAAATATCCCCGAATTTCGCTTATTAAGTTTGCGGCCAGTGAATTTAAGTGGTGACCTGTTATTTCCTCACTTCCAATTTTGAAGAGTAAACATCGCCATTGAAAGCTGAGATAGTGATTAGGTAAATTCCACCAGATAAATTTGATACGTTAACCTCCAATAACTGCTCTCCCGAATTAAGCATAAAATCTCGGGTTAGAACAATCTGGCCTGAAGTATTACTAAGAGTCAAAGCAGCCTTCGTATTCGAATTAACATTAATTCGTAAAGAAACCTTTTCACTTGCAGGATTTGGAAACACATTAATTCCATAATTAGCCCCCAATCTGCTATCTTTTATTCCTGTTAAAAGGTCGAGTTTTTGACCAACATAATCGCCAAAACCAACTTTATTTAAAGTATCGTTACTTGCCCCCATCCAATCCGAAAGCAGCGTGGTATAAAGTCTGCGATAATCTACATCGTACCGTAAATTTCCTCCATCCAGGTTCGAAAGGTTGGGGTTATTTCCTGAAACCCCTCCTTTTAACGACGATCCAAATAGTAATATTGGCGTTGCCGTTCCATGATCGGTACCATAACTGGCATTGGAATGCGCCCTTCGGCCAAATTCGGTAAAAGTCAACGAAACAACTTTACTATCAAGGCTCATGGCTTTTAAATCGTCGTAAAAAGCTTTCATGGCCGATGTAAGGTGGTACAACAAAGCTCCATGCGCCCCCATACTGGTATCGTATTTCTCTACCTGTCCCGAATGGGTATCAAATCCACCAATACGGCATAAAAAGATTCGGGTTTTAATACCACCGTTTAACAAACGGGCAATTAATCGTAACTGACCTGTCAGAGGATTATGGAGAAACCTTTCGGGAGCATTATAAGGATATAAATCGGGATAAACTACACTCGCTGTATTTTTGCCTTTATCATATAATTGCTTCAGTCGTTCGGCATACTGGTTCGATTTTGCCTCCATTTGTGTTAAAAAGCGATATTCTTCACCGGCATGACTATCGGGATAAAGTAACGGAGGATCAATGCCAACTCCTGTTATAAGTTTATAAAAATTATCCGGTTCGTCTATTGAAAAACCGATTGGTATTCCATTTTCGCGGTGGAAGGCAATAGAAGCACTATGGCCAAGTTCAATACCAATTGGATCGGGCATCTCGGTATTTGGATAGCTATCCGGGTATCCGGGATATTCAATATTTAAGAACCTGCCCATCCAACCCGAGTTATAATAATCGCCCGAATCACCACCCATAAACAAAATATCGCGTCCCCGAAAGTGCGAAAGGTTCATGCTTTCGTATCCAACATTTAATACTACAGAAGCACTTCCATCGTCGTACATCTGCTTAAATGCCAACATATCCGGGTGAACCCCCACTTGCTTTTCATCCGTCAGGGCAGAATCGAGATTGATAATTTTTCGGGATCCCGATTGCGGAAGGGCTATATTGGGACGTAATGTATAATATTCGTTGTATTGATTAAGGGGAACTATGGTATTTAAACCGTCGTTTCCGCCATGCAATTGAACAAATATCATAACCTGGTCGCCAGGGTTGGCAGCCAAAAGAGCTTGTAAGTTTGAATTGCCTGCCAATAAATTAACCGGGACTCCTCCCAGAACAATCCCTCCGGTACCGGCAAGGGACATATTTCGTATGAATTTTCTGCGATCCATCAGTAAAAATATTAATAAGTTTTAGCTAAAAAAGTTGGAATTCAGGCGATTGAATAATAGCATTAACCAGTAGTTCCAATTTGGTACGAACCACGGAGTCGTTCCCGGAGCTTATATAATTGTTCCATTCGGTTTCCCAGTAAGATGTAGCAAGGTTATCGAGAAAAACACTGTTCAGAAAATAATTGAATCTGTTTTGGTCAATTTCTACAGCAAAAAGGAATTTTGTAAATGTTTCAACAACCACCATAGCATTTGATGGGGCAGAAACGTTCTCCGGCTTTTTTACAAAGGCAACAATATCCAGTTTTACCATTGTATCTTCGGTACCTTGACTTTTACCGGATAAGAGATACTCTGAAAAACGATACCGAAGTGCAAGGTTCATAGGCGTAATCCATAAACGGTTAAAACCGGGGGCCTGGAAGAAGGGATCAAAACCTGCAACATCGAAAGGCTTAAGAAAATCTAATCCCTGCTCTCTAATAAAAGGTAAAATTCCCTTGCCATAAAATCCTTCGTAAAAATTCGCAAGATTTGATTCTAAAGGAGGTTTTACTCCAAAAAACCGCAAGCTTCCATTAACAATTTCAATGGGAGATTTTATTAATGCTCCAATATTATCGTCACTAGTCGGCGCTGTATCCACATCATAAAAATGCTGACTCGATAATAAAGCAATAAGTGTTGTTTTTAAATTGAAATCGCTTTGTTTAAAAGTATTCGCCAATGGAGTAATAATATCAGTTTCTACCTCAGGTGTAATCAGATAATAAACAAAAAAGCGGTACAACTTACGACAAATAGCTTTTGCTGTTTCATCCCGGGCAAAAATCATATTCATCAATTCAACCAGTTCCTGTTTAGCCGCTGCTTCAGTAGCATATCCTCCGTCTAACGCCGATGGAGTAATTGTTGTACCAGAAAAAGCAGTGCTGAATGTTTTGGTAGTTGCATCATGAAGCGTGGCTCTATTCGTTTGAACAACTAATTTTCCGGCAGGAATTCCGGTATCAGCATCAATATTCAAATATGTTTCGTCTACCTTATAGCCTGTAAGTACCTTAGCTGCAGCTTTCACATCAACCTCTGTAAAATGGGTATAATTACCATCACCTATTTGAGGTCCTTTCCCAATAGTATAAAGTTCGAACATTTCGCGCGCAAAGTTTTCGTTGGGACTGCCCGATTCATTTAGCGTGCCATCAATATAGGTTAACATAGCCGAATCGTTGCATATCTTCTGAAAAAGAGTTTTGTAGCTCCCAAAAGCATAATAACGAAATAATTTGTTCTGATAATAAATGGATTCGGATGAAGTAACAATATCAATGTTTACGGGTAAATGTGTGTGCAGAAACCAAACAATCCGTTCGGTAATATTATTACCGCTGGTAATCATGCGATCAACCCACCATGCACTGAAATAGTCAACAAGCTTTTCCTGATCACTATTTGTAGAAGCTACCGAACGGGGAGATAACCAGGTTGCACCGGTTTTAACATCTGTTGGAGGGTTTGGAATGGGTTGTACCTGGAACAAAACGTCCATAGCCTGCGATGCTGTATACCCGGCAAATATTTTAATATCGGCAACTGCTGGTCCAAAAGTT
>JAIFLU010000155.1 GCA_020048915.1 Bacteroidota bacterium
TTCTCTATTTGAAACTTAAGCAGAGACTGGGATTTTTAAGTTGGTTTAAGAAGTTTCTTTCGGTTTATGGGCAATCAGTAGGAAGATAGGAAAGTCTTTGTTATTTCCGTCGATCATAATTTTTTTTATGGTAAAGCAGGTAGAATATGTAATCGCATCAAAACCGATTTTTAAAAGTTTGTTTTCCAGATTGTTCGGATCAAAGCCCAAATGTCCCATAAAACCTTCTCCATGGAATGAACCGTCTTCAGGATACAAATCAGCCAACGCCAGCATTCCTCCCGGATTAATCAAATGGCTGAATTTGTTGAAAATTGAATCAATGTCATTCACATGATGAAGTACCATTTGGGTAAAAATAACATCGAATGTTTTTGCGCTATAGTTTTCTTTTTCGAGATCGAAATACACTGTCTTTAAATTCGATTGGCCCCCGACTGCAATTTTTGAATTTGCAACATTTACCATCTCCTGAGAGCTATCCATTAGGGTGATTTCCGAAAAATGATCTTTTAATAAGATACTTAATATTCCGGTTCCTGCTCCAAATTCCAGGGCAGTAGTATAATTTTTCCCACTCAGATTCTTTAGAAGTTCTTTTGCTATGGCCTCGGAGCGTTGCTGATGAATAGGGTTACTATCCCAGGTTTGTGCTACATTATCAAAATTGCTCATTTAAAATATTTTATATGTTCATACATCTATGAACAATTTATTTGAGTACTAGTTCTTCATTTTTACAAAAAAAGCCTATCCTGGTATTTAGCCGAATAGACTTTTTGAAATAATAATTTCGTTACTTAAATCAGCACCCTCCGGCAGCTTTCTTCTTTTTAGGGGCAGTCTTAATAGCCGGTTTTGCTGATGATGGAGTTGCTTCTTTTGATTGGATCGAAATAGTTCCTCCTCCTAATGCCTGACCGGCACTTTTTCGAAAATCGTATTTCGCAAATTCTTCATCGGGACTGGTTGAAGCCGGCTTTTGAGGGTTTAGGATGGTTTCGAACCAATAATTTAATCCTCCCTCAAGTACATAATTATTTTTATATCCTAACTGTCGGGTAATCATCCACGCTTCATTGGCTGTAAGCGTTCCGTTAGAATAGAAAATATTCATTTTTACTTCCTGATCCAGAATATCAGCATTTGATTCGGATAGGAGATTGCTGATAGGGATATTAATGGCGCCTGAGAGACTGAATTTTTCAAACTCATCCTGGCTGCGAACATCAATTAATTGAAGGGTTGGATCTTTTTTAACGAGCATATCGGCCACCACTTCGGGGGTGATAAATTGAGTCCGGGTGTTTACTTCATCCAGCAATTCAATTGCGGTAAGCTTATATTGCCTGGTTTTATTTTGGGGTACTGCGGCAATTATTAATCCGAGTGTTACAAGAAATACTGCAAGTATTAATCGTGGTTTCATGTGTTTATCTTTTTGATTATTAATATTCTTCTCTGGGGAATTTCTTCTCTGCCCATTCGGCCACCCAGAACATGGCTAATGCGGCAAGGATTAGTAACAATCCAAAAAGTCCGTCGGATAATCCCAACGATTCGCTGATTTTTGGTGAGCCCAGAAATTTAGCTAAATAGAGATCGTCCCAAATGCTAAATCCGGCACCAAATATCATAACACCAATAAACAATCCGCCAATAAAAACAAAAGCGTCTAGTTTACCTATGGAGGCTCCGCAAAAGCTGGTCCCCGGACAGTATCCTCCAATAATAAAACCTGCTCCCATGATTATTCCACCAACAATAGCCGAATACAGATAAGTTGGATTTACATAAATGAGGTTTAGATCTACCCAGCCAAACAGGCTGAAAAATAAAAGTCCTAACATGGCAGTGATAGCAGCGGTAAAAAACACTTTTAATACCACCGTATCGTATCCATAAAAAACACCTGCCAGTTTTCTGCTTGACGAAAAACCTGACTGTTCCAACACAAACCCAAATCCAATTCCAATAATAAAGGCTAGAAATAAATTGGTGTTTTCTGATATTAATTCATTTGGCGCTAATGGTCCCATATATCTTATTTTTATTGTATTAATATTTTATAGTCAATCAGATCAGGTCTATATCCAGTTTTTTCGGAAGAAATATGCCAGGGCAAAGGCAGTCCCAAAAATAGCCATCATAGTTATAAAACCTCCCAGCGATAGTACTGCCATTCCGCTTAATGCCGAGCCACTAGTGCAACCCCGACCAAGTTGAGAGCCATAACCGAAGAGGATTCCTCCTGCTAATGCCAGAATTAACCTTTTTTTGGAAGTGATTTTGGGAGAATGTTCTACCTTAAATTTTAATCGGCCTGCAATTGCACCAGATAGAAATCCACCTACCAAGACCCCAAGCATTTCAAAAACAAGCCAGTTTTTCATAGGGCTACCACTATGCGCTGATGTATATTCTTTCATGAATGCTAAATTGGCAGAAGCTGTTGGGGCGATAGTGGTGGAAGCCGAAACTATACAGCTTTTAATTGCACCACTGGCTCCCAATCCCCTGCCCGAAATAAAATTAGCGGCAAGTAGAACAAGTCCAAGTAAAACACCTCCAATATAAGGGTTGAGGTATTTTGATTTTTTGATGGTCGTAATAGATTCACTCATATTTTTATAATTTAAAATTATTTCGTTAAACACTAGTAAAGCCAGCGACTCATCTGACCTGCATTAACAAATATAAACCGGAGCATTAAACTTCCAAAAAGGACGAGGATTGCCGGAACAATTGCCGGGATATGAAATTTCCGCAATTCCATTATTTCCAATGCTGCTGGAAGTAACATGCCCAGTATCACGACAAATATCCAGAATGCCATGGTATACGGACCTCCCAGAAACAGATTTGCAGCATCAATCTGCACCTGTGTGCTGGCTAGAAAGCCCATGAACATATGAATAATTAAAAAAAGTTCAATTCCAATGATGATCAGGTCGATTTGAGCAAAGCGTTTCCTTTCCTCCGGCGATTTCGACATAATAAGCGTTACCGCCGCTCCTGCCGATAACCCGGAAGCGAGGAACAAAGGTCCCAGTATGGATGTATTCCAGAGTGGACGGGCATTAAAGGCTGATAATAAAATTCCGGTGTAAATGCCCAAAATAACAGCATAGATGAGCATAATCCAGGCGATTACCTTTTTATATTGTTGAAGAAATTTCTCAACTTCTTTTATCCAATTATATTTCCAATCCCAGTTTGGGAAAAATTCGCGGATATACAAAGCGCTCCAGATGAATGAAACCGGGGTAATTACCATCAAGGTCCATGCTCCCCACGACATGGGCGACTGCAATTTTATATGGGTATATAATTGCCAGAAGTAAAGTTTGTGCCGGAGGTCAAAAAAAAGTGCAAGGAGACCAATTATTAAAAGAATAGGAGCAAGGATTGGGGTCCGTTTTACAGCGGTAGGATATTGATCTTCCTTACCATTAATAAAATAGAGGGCTGCAAAAAATAAAATACCGGCAGCGAGGCCTCCCAAAAAAAGGTACAAAGGGATTTCCCAATGCCAGATATTCAAATGCGGATCAACAAGATGGTTCATGCGGCCGCTTACAAAAATCTCTTCTTTCATAGTTTTACAATTGCTGGTTTTATATCAGGAAATACAATTGAGGGTCAGTACCTGCTTCAGGAATCAATGTTTTAAATTTTCTCTTTTTAAGCACTACCGAAACGTTGCTGTTTGGATCGTCCATATCGCCAAAATAAATACACTTTGTAGGGCAAACCGATGCACATGCAGGTTCCAGGCCATTCTTAATCCGATGAATGCAAAAGGTGCATTTGTCCACATGCCCGTCGGGATGAGGATAGCGAGCATCGTAAGGACAGGATGCAATACACGCACCGCAGCCTATACATTTTTTAGGATCGACCAGAACAATTCCGCCATCGCTGAAATGACTGGCTCCGGTGGGGCAGCAACGCACACATGGCGCATTCACACAGTGGTTGCATCGCTCTGAGCGAATCTCCATTTCGAGTTGCGGGTAAGTTCCCGCCATTACTTCAACCACCCATTCGCGGCAATATCCTATCGGGACATTATTCTCGGTTTGGCAGGCTACCACGCAGTCGCTGCAGCCTACGCACTTTTTTGTATCAACAGCCATTGCATACCTCATGATGCAACCTCCTGTTCTGTTTTTTCGGTGATAAATGTGACAAAATTACCTCTCATACCTGTTCCTCCCATAAGGGGATCTGTCAAAACTTTTGTAATAAGCTGGGTGTCGCTTGCCCCTCTTCCAAAGCAACGTTTCATCTGTTTTTGGGCATGCCCAAATCCATGAACCATATAGATCGAATCCCAGCGGATGCGTTCGGTGATGCGTACTTTAATCGAAAATTCGGATATTATTTCGTCCTGGTTTTTTAGCCAGATGTATTGGTCGTTCACTATTCCCCATTCTTTAGCCACTTTAGGATTAATCCAAACCGTGTTTTCGTCCATCAAATCGGTTAAATTGGGATTATTGGCTGTTCGGCTAAAGGTGTGCATGGGGGCACGACCATAAATGAGCCGGTAAAAGCCTGCAGGAGGCTCTTCGTGAGCTATATACTTAGGCATTGGGTCGAAACCAGCTTGTTCAAACGCTAAGGAGTACAATTCAATTTTGCCCGAATCCGTAGGGAATTCAATAGCTTCATCGTTGGCAAAATATAAATCGTCTGCTTCCCTTTCAAACGTTTTTACACCGATTCGGATCATTTCTTCGAGCGACGATCCTATTTTTTTCAATTGCCAGTCCAGAAAGTCTTCTTGTTTTTCGAATGGAAAAAATGCTTCGAGGCCCAATTTTTTTGAAAGCTCCCGAGCAATCCAGTATCCCGGTTTTGTTTCATTTAATGGTTCGGTAGCAGGCATGCGTAATGCAATGGCTGGTTTCCGGTGAGGACTTACCCTCAGGTTGTCGTACCGTTCCAAGTAAGTGCACTCGGGAAGAATTACATCGGCCCATCCGGTAATTTCCATGGGCATGGTATCGATAGCGACCATTAAATCGAGATTTTGAATCGCCTTTAAGGTATTTGCCTGATTGGGTATTGTATTAACCAGGTTGGTACCATTTACGATCCAGCCTTTTATAGCAAAACCGGGATTATTTTCGGGGATAGAAGCGTCAATAAGGGCATTTGACACAGGAGTGCTGGCAACACTATATTTTCCCGGAAATGCATCGCTCCATGTTTTTGCAGGAGTTGGAAATTCAGGATGCTCCGATGATGGAACAGCTTGTTTCGATGGCCGGTAAAACCCGCCACGGCGTCCCCATGAACCAAGTAGTGCATTTAGAATTGCAACTGCCCGGATACGCTGGGTATCGTCTCCATACCAGGTCACATGGCGTCCGGGATGCACTATTACAGCGGGAGCAGCATTGGCCATTTCTTTAGCTGTTTTACGAATTTGGTCCGGCGCAATTGTAGTTATCCCATATGCCCATTCGGGGGTATAATCCTTAACATGTTCCTTTAATTGATCAAAGCCGGAGCAATATTTCTCCACATATTTTTTATCGTAATATTCCTGATTGATAATTTCGTGAATCCAAGCCAGTAATAACGCAATATCGGTAGAGGGTTTTATGGGCAGCCAGTATTTGGATTTTCCTGCGGCAGTTGAAAATCTAGGATCGACGGTGATAATGGTTGCTCCTTTATCGATGGCATCCGACATTTCCTGCACCTGGCCGTTGTGCATATTCTCGCCAATGTGCGACCCGATAAGCACCAGGCATTTGGTGTCGCGGATATCGGTAATCTCCGGGGAATAGGCTTCTTCGCCAAAGGTTGCCATAAATGCCTCGTCGCGTGGTCCACGGCATTGTGCATACGATGGCTCAGCGACATTTGCCGATCCGTATGCTTTTAATAAGGTGGAGAAATAACTGCTTCCCGATCCATGGGTAAAAAGAGCCATACTTTCCGGGCCGTGTTTTGAGGCAATATCTTTCATTTTGGTAGCAATGTATGTCAATGCTTCGTCCCAGCTTGCCTGTTTAAATATTTGTTTCCCTCTTTCGGAAGTGCGAATGAGGGGCGTTTTTAGCCGGTCTTCGTCAAAGTACATGCCAACTCCACCGGTTCCACGAGGGCAAAAACGGCCGTTGCAATGCTGGTCGTCATCATTTCCAATAATTTTCCAGATTTTGCCTTCGTCGTTTTTATACACCCAGCCTGCACATTTCCAAAAGCATACTTCGCAATAGGTTGGTGTGCGTGTTAGGTTTACGGTAAGTTTAGCAGCTTCGGTGGTGGACGAAAACCCAGCCATTGCCTTATAAGCGCCGCTGCCTATTGCCAGGGCTCCTGCTCCAAAGGCTGTAATTTTTATAAATTGCCTGCGATTGGTCATGCGATATTTTAATAAGTAGCTACAAATTAATGAAAAAAACACACATTTTGAATTGACAAATATATATATCTATATGTAACTATAAATTAAGACAAAGAATTATTTTATTTATTTGTCAGTAAGACAATTATATACATCTTATTTAAAAAGTGTATAAATTACAAAGCCCTTAAGGTTTTTAAATACGAGTTACTTAAGTGTTACTATTTCAGTGTATTGTAATCAGTTAAAGTATTTATGTTAGTAAACAGTTGGGAATTATAAAAGGATAGGGTTGAATCGACTGAGACAATTTTAGAGTTGCAGGCGCTAATTGATTCATATAAACGGAAATTGTTTTTTTGAATAAATATTTCAAGGGTTGGAATAGCGGAACGATTATATATTCCACACAACGGTTCAATAAGGTCTGGAAGGTGTTTTGGAATAGTGATGTCAAATTGATCAGATTGTTTTAACAGATGTTCTATTAGTATTGTTGGTATCAAAGGCATATCGCACGAAAGGACTATATTCTTTGCTGTTTTAGTACGTTTCAGGCATGAATAAATTCCAACCATGGGTGCTTGAATTGGAAATTCATCGGGCCAGGTTTCACATCCTGTAAAATCATATACCGGGTTATTTGAACTGATAATCACTTTGTCGCACAGTGGCTTGATGATTTCGATGGCATGTTGTACCAGTGTTTTTCCATGATAAAGCATCAGCGATTTATCGGTTCCCATACGGCTGCTTTTTCCGCCGGCCAGGATTATTCCTGTTATTGAATTATTGGGCATCAATGCATGTCTATTTCGTGGAGCATTCGAAAGGAATGTTCCAGGGTTTTGAAGATTTCGTCGGCATATTCCTTAACAGCTTTCGGATTTCCGGGAAGGGTATATATAAGCGTCTTCCCTGCAACACCGGCAATACTTCTGCTTACTAAAGCATTCGGAAATTGGGTTCCATATTTCATGCGGATCATTTCCATGATACCCGGTATTTCTTTTTCGAGGATGGGTTTTACCACATCGGGGGTAATGTCGCGCGGACCAATCCCTGTGCCGCCAGTGGTGAAAATTATATCGGTATTTTCGTTTACTAACCTGCGAACAAGGTTGTTAAGCTGCGCTGCATCATCTGGCAATATGGTAATTTCAATATTCGAATATCGCCCTTCTTCCGAAAGAAAATCTGCGCATAATTTCTTCAGCAACGGCCCGCTTTTATCTTCATATACACCGGTACTGGCGCGGTCGCTCATTGTAATGATTTGTACTGTTACAATTTTTGGATGATAGTTGAGTGTGTCCCTG
Source organism: Bacteroidota bacterium (assembly GCA_020048915.1). GTDB lineage: Bacteria > Bacteroidota > Bacteroidia > Bacteroidales > JAAUTT01 > JAAUTT01. Next base: position 7,687 of record JAIFLU010000155.1, read on the forward strand.
GCTTTCAGTTTTCCGCCCCGGATTACCCGGCAAAAAATACCCTCTTTTGGCATTACGCATTCGCCGGTTTCTTTAAAGATTGTGCATCTTTCGCCATGACATTTCTTTCCGATTTGTGTGACTTCCAAAAGAATATTTCCAGAGGATAACCTATCAAGGGGCTTCATTTTATAAACCAGGAATCCTTCTGTGGTAATGTTTTCAGCAAATATTCCAAAATTTAATTTTCGCTCAGCTGAAAGCTCCATTTTATCTATGCTCTCTTTTCCTAAAATACTTATCTGACGGTGCCATTTCCCAGCATGGGCATCTCCTTGAATCCCGAAATCGTTTAATTCAATTTCATCCACCGGTTTTTTAATAGTTCCTTTTGCTTCTGAAATGTTTACAGATACTATATTGAGCTTCTCCATGCTGTTTAGGAAATGTTTGTTTTTGTTTTTTCAACTAGTTTTACTTCTTCAATAACCATTGCTTTGTCTACAGCTTTACACATATCGTAAATGGTAAGCAATGCAATAGAAACTGCTGTTAGTGCTTCCATTTCAATTCCAGTGTTTCCGGTGCATCTAACTTCACTGTTCACCGTTACTCCTTTATCCGAAATTGTTGCAGTAACTAAAACTTTATTGAGGGAAATATTGTGACAAAGCGGTATTAATTCGCTGGTCCGTTTTGCTGCCTGAATACCGGCAATTTCAGCAACCGTAAGTACATCGCCTTTTTTTAAAGCATTAGCATTTACTAATTTTAAAGTTTCTTCGGAAAGCAGGATTGTTCCGGTAGCTTTGGCGACCCTGTGCTGCGGTTGTTTGTCGCTTATATCAACCATTCGGGCATTCCCTTGCGAATCGGTATGAGTTAATTTATTCATTTTATCCTCCAATATTATAAAAACTCCCTGTTGAATTTGTGCATCCTTGCGCTGGTTTGCTCTCTAGAGCATTTAAAAGCGCTTGTTTTGGTCCAAGTTTACGAACTGAGAATTCCTGTTCGTCGAAAAGACAAGGCTTAACCATGCCATTGGCCATAAGTCGAAGCCGGTTGCATTGTTTGCAGTTACCTCCTTCTCCTCCTTCAACAATTGAAAATTCGCCTGTTTCCAGGTTCATTTGGTGAATGAACCTAACTTTCAGGTTGTTTTTTGCACAGAATTCTTTTACCTGTTGAGCATCCTCTTCCAGGGAGGATTTAAAGATGACACAGTTTATTTTTACCGGATTCAAGCCAGCCTTAATAGCAGCATCTATTCCTTTCAAAACAGCAGACAATTCGCCTCCCCGGGTTATTTGTCTAAATTTTTCGGGATTGAGCGTATCCAGGCTGATATTGATCCGTTGAAGTCCAGCTTCTTTTACCGGTTTGGCGAATTTCTCCAATAATATGCCGTTTGTTGTCATGGATAAATCGTTGATACCATTCACGGCTGCAATCATAGCAACCAGATTTACAATATCTTTTCTGACCAGCGGTTCTCCTCCGGTTAAACGAATCTTTTCCACGCCCAATTCCACAGCGGCTTTCACCACTTCCGTAATTTCCTCAAACGAAAGGATATCCGTATGTTTCAACAATTGAATACCTTCCTCGGGCATACAATAGCGGCAACGCAGGTTACACCGGTCGGTAACCGATATTCGCAAATAATTGATATGACGGTTATAACGGTCGTACACGAACTATCTCTCCCTTTTTTAATTCAGTTTTTCCAACTTCCATTTCCATGATTCCATGAGCCTTTGTGTATGCATGAATATGGGCAGAGCCATGATAATCCAATGGTTTAGCGGTGCCCTGTTCTGTAAATGACACAGGTATCAGCGATAGCGTATCGGATTTCTTTCTATGATAGGTATCCTCTAAGGGTAGGTAATATGGTTTTATTGACTCAGTTAACCCCATAAGGCTGTATAATAGAGGCTTTACTAATATTTCGAATTGAACAAACGAAGAAACAGGATTGCCTGGCATTCCAAATACGAACGTGCTGTTTCGCTTACCAAAAAGCAAATGTTTGCCAGGTTTTACATTCATACCATGAAAAAGGGTTTTTACCTCCAGTTTTTGCAGAATTTTAGGCACATGGTCGTAATCGCCCACCGAAACCCCACCGGAAATAATAACGACATCATAATTTTCCAAAGCATCTGAAATGACTGTTTCGAGCTGTGTCTCATCATCTGGTACAATGCCTAGATAGGAGGCAAGGATGCCCAATTGCATTGACTGCGCTACTAATTGAATACCATTACTGTTGCGGATCTGCGAAATTGCAGGTGTTTCATCGGGTTCTACTAATTCGCTTCCGGTAGAAATTATTGCAACCCGCGGAATCTTATATACCATCGGAATTGTATGACCCACGGATGCAAGCATGGCGATGTCGGCCGGCAATATTTTCTTTCCACTGAAGAGTACAATATCGCCAACTTTAACATCTTCGCCTGTAAGGCAAATATTGGCAGCAGTGGATTCTTTTGCACGGCATATTTTTAGCGGACTTATTTCCTTGGCATGTTCTTTCATTAAAACAAAATCAGCTCCCTCGGGTACCATTGCCCCGGTCATGATGCGCACACACTGATTTTCGCCGATAGATTGCCGGAAAGTCGTTCCTGCAGCTATTTCGCCAATAATATCAAGTGTATTGTCTAAATCGACCTTACGGCAAGCAAAGCCATCCATGGCCGATTTATTAAATGGTGGCATGGCAATGCCGGAGATTATGTCTTCGGCTAAAATTCTGTTGAGAGCTTGAGGTAAAGAGACGTTCTCTTTCTCCATTGGCTTTATCGACGAACAAACAAGTTGAAGTGCCTCATTAAAAGGGAGCATATACTATGATTTTAATTGCCAGCGGTTATTATTTATTTCAATTGAATCGATATCGAAGTCTATTTCCTGTCCATTAAAAGTGATCCATTTGTCTGCAAGAGGTTTGAGTTTCTCGGTTCCCGCTTTAAAAACAATGGTTTCTATTCTGTTCATCATTAGAAATATTCCAGGGTTTAGCCAATTTCGCAATCCACCCGACTCACAAACAAATAGGGCATCTGGAGGGACTAATGTCCGGATGTGATGGAAGGCTTGAAGTAAATATAGATCTGTTGCCATCACAAAATACGATTTTTGGGCACCAGCTTTTAACATTCTGGAACTGTCTTTAGGTATTTCCGGGTTAATTTCTTCCGCAATAACAAGGTTTTCGGAAGTAATAATTTCTTTTCCTCCCTGATAATTTTTATGAAAATGCGATGAGATCTTTATGGCAACGATGGGGTAATGTGTTGAGAATTTTCTGATAATATTACATACAAGAGTAGTCTTCCCCGAGTTACGGCCTGTAGCAGCAATGAGCAGCATTTGAGGGAAAGGAATCAGGGTCATATTATTGAAAAATAAGTTAAAAACCAGCTCAAAGCAACAATGATGCTGTTGATTTTGAACCTTGTCTTATGCAATAAACCTCTGTTCCCAAAAGAAAACAATTGATACAGCCTTTTAAAAGGTATCCTGACACTAAATGCTGTATCTCCTTTCCAAATTAAGGATTTGTAATCCTTCGGGAGGCATAAACGTTTCCATTTATACCTATCGGTTAGTATTTCGTGTGCAGAAACATTTAGAAACACTAACTCGGAGAAATGCGAAGCAAATAAATTAAAAAATTACGAACAATGCTAAAGATGGGTTAATAAATTATTAATGATCAATAAATCAGTCTATTCATTTTTCTTGAAAGTTTCCATGGGATTATGTTTATGCTGGCGGTCCTTAATTAAAAGTACAGAAACCGGGGCGTTCGATTTTTGATTAAAAACCATGTCGTGACCTACACAATGTCCCATCGAAATGTTTAATTCTGTTTTGTTTTCGTCCAGGTAAGCTGCTTGCCCCGAAGGGTTGCACGAAATACCTTTCGCATCGGCACCAAGTATTTCGGTATTGGGTAGCTTGCCATATTTGCAATCGGCCAAAAATATTTCGAAATCATCAGCTAGTTTATTCTTTACAAGTTCGGCTTCCTTTTGAAAAGCTACGCAATTAGCTATACCAATGCGCTTAATGCCTGCTTTTAACGCGAAATTTTTAATTTCTTCTATTCTGTTTTTGCCAGGCATCCTCGCTTCATCGGCGAAACGCATTGTTGCTAAATCGCGGGCGTTGTATAAATCGGTTGATTTTTTGTCTTCCATTAAAAAATGATTTAGGCGTGATTATGGCATTGATGGCCTTCATCGTTGCTGTTTCCATGGTGGTTACAGGATTCTCCTGAATCGGTTAGCGCATCTTTCATATATGTTTCGGCTAATACACGTACATCGCCGGAGCATCCGCGAATAACTTCAATACCGCTGTTTTTCAATACATTTAAAGCGCCGTTGCCCATATTTCCTGCTAATAGCATTGTTACACCCTTTTCCTTTAAAGTTGAGGCAATATTGGATTTGCAGCCACAGCCCTGTGGAGATGGGAGTATTTCGGTGTTTAGTATTGATTTATTTTTTTCGTCCATTGTAAATACCGTATACATTTCGCAATGGCCAAAGTGATCGTCTACCTGATTTCCTCTGGTGGGAACAGCAATTTTCATATCTATTTTTTTATTAGGTTTATGAATTCAAGAAAAGATGTATTTGTTTCGGGAATAACCATCTGGACATTTGCCTTCCGAAATAATTCTACTACTTTAGCGCTGAACCGACCTGCTACAGCAACATTCACAGAGTGTGAAACAAGGATCTCAGCCGATTTTAAACCAGCGTCTTCGTCCATGCTGATACCCGGGTTGACTATAAAATCGAGGTTTTTCGTAATCGAATTGTAAATCCCAAACCAATTGCAGCGGCTAAAATGCACGTCTACTGGAGAGTTTAGATTGTTTTCGGAAAGAGCGGCAGCAATAATCATGGGTTTATTTGTTTTCAGTTATATTACCGGAGCCACATAAAGGACAAAGCGGAGTCTTGTTCCCGGAAATATCAAAACTGATGCGACAGTGGGCGCACATGTACCAAATAATATCAATGGTTGCATGGCCTCCTTCAATACAAATTACACTAACTTCAACCAAGGCTTTGGCTAATTTTTGCCGGGCACTTTGATAAATTCTGGTAAATGTGGGACGCGAAACTTTCATCATATTCGCTGCATCCTCATGGTTCAGCATATCGTAATCGCAAAGCTTCATCGATTCATATTCTTCCAGGCTGAGTTTTACTTCGCACTCAACAGGTTTCTGAACACCAAAGGGTTTAAACCCACTATAATTGGGAGCTCGTTGAATTGATCGCTGTTTTTTTGTTCTTGCCATGGATAAAATTGAGGCACAAAAATAACGAACAATAGTTCATAATGCAAATTTATTATGAACTATTGTTCGTTAAAAATACAAGAGAGTTAAGCTCAACTTATTTACTTCTGTTTACTATTATTTTTAGGTTATGAGAAAAACCAGATGTTTTCAGGCTTAATATATAAAGTCCATCAGGTACCTGATTCCCAAAGTTGTCTTGTCTGTTCCAAGTAAATGAATATTTGCCAGATGAATTATTTTGATTTGCAAAGGCGACGATTTTCATTCCGGTTTGATTATAAATAGCAATTTCAACCGATTCTGCAGAAGTTGCTTCGTATTCAATGGTTGTATATTGATTCATGGGATTTGGATAAACTTTTACCTCACCAAGTTCCACTTTTTTAGTTTTACCAGTATAGCTTAGAAAGGAAGTATCTCGAATTGCAGCTGTGTCTATATTCGTGATATGAATATTATCGAACCAGAATTCCTTGCCAGTTAACGCTTCTTGTTCCGCAACAATTTCGAACCGGTCGATGGCTTTCCAGTCAAATTTTCCCTGAGGATCAATCCAGGTTCCATTATCCCACGATCCATGTTCGGTAAACGCAGTAAGCGGAATATGTATATGGTGCCAGTGTCGGTCCCATGCTCCGAAAGTGTTATCGATGGTTTTTCGCATCCGCCATGGGTGGTCTGCAGGATCGCTGGTTTTTGAATCGATAAACCGGATATCAAACTTAGACCCCTGAGAATTCCCCCGGATCATAAAATCGAGCGCATAATTTTCTGCTTTCAGTTTTGATAGGTCTTTATCGGGTTTAAAATCAAATCCGATAGAATTGTATTGAGGGGCTCCGCTCCAATGGATACAATATTTTCCGTTATTAGGTTTTGAGTCGTTATAAAAATCGACTGTCCCACCACCGCTACCCGATTCCTGTATTTTGGTTTCAATATAATCTGTATAAATAGGAAAACCGACGCTGTCGGCCTTTATGATAAACGGTTTCTGAGTTGGAACAGTAAGTCCAAGCGATTGAAGCAATTCTATATTCAAGTCGTATTCAAACAACTCATTCGATCCCTTTTTAAATAATCCAAATCCTCCGGTGTAATCCCATATGGTCCAGGGAATTCCTTTTTCAGTTAGGTATTTCTGCACAATTTCGTACCAATAAACACGGTCAGGATTATTGCTGTTGGGAATATATACCCCAAATTCGCCGCAGAAAACATTCACATTTCGGGAGGTCTTAAAGTTTACAGCGATATCGATCAGCGATTTAACTTTTGAGATGGTTCCGTCGGTTCCGTAATTATTTAAAGAGCTTTCGATCCAGGTGCCTTTCAAGGAGTTCGGACATGCCGGCATTTTATTTACATCGCAAGGGAATGGAACTCCCGATAATGGAGCCATGGAAGGTGAAACCCAGGTAGCTCCCTGGTGGGTCAAAATAAATGGATCGTAAAAATGAAACGTATAAAGCAGGTTATTATCGGTATACAAGGGAAGGTCCTTCATTTCGTTATAGGAATTAAACCCGGATGCGCCCACTATAATGGTGTGTTTTGTGTCAACTGAGCGAATTGCGTCAATAGTAGTCTGTTGAATTTGTCCCCACTGCTGGGTAGTGATGCCATGGGGCTCGTTTAAAATTTCGTAGAGGATATAATTCGAACGGTTTTTGTAATGTTCGGCCATTTGTTTCCATACTTTAACAAGGATGGTGCCTACATTTGGGTCGGTATTAGTTGCCGGATCAAACGTGTGGTTGTCTAGTAACAGGTAGATTTGAAGCTCTTCGGCCCAATCAACAGCCTGATCCAGAAAACTGTAAAACAATGGATCAATGGTGTAGCTGGGCGAACCATTTGTCATAAAGTGCAGGTTTATGGGTAAGCGAATTACATCGCAACCAAGGCTTTTGATATTCACAAAATCCTGTTTGGTGAATTTTGTAAACTGAATTTGCCGTGCACTTCCTGTTTGAAACCAATTAGTCAAATTAACTCCCCGGTTAAATGGCGTTTGGCAAAAACCTATTGTTACAAAAGATATTAAAAGGAATGAAAGCAACAGTAATTTGAGTCTCATATTCTTATGATTTATTTTAAGATGTTGATATTGAGTGCTATGTTTCGAGTTTTTTTACTAAACGATTTTCGTCATCCCAGCATCCGCAACAAAGTAACTGGATGTTAAACTTATCGAAACGCCGTTCTTCTGAAAATAAAATTGGATACGGTCTCCATAAGACAATTAATTAAAATTATCAGATCAAAAATCTGATTTATACAAAACCTGTTCTGCATTGTTTTGAACTAAAACCTGACTCACTGATCCCGAACCGTAAAATCTGTAATAAATACCAACCAGTTTTCCCAAAGATTGTGTATATGGCTCTTTGAATATCGATTTCCCTTCAAAACTAATATCTACCTGTTTGTTGAGAATGACGATTCCAATCCTTCTCCAGTCGCTTAAATCCTTAGCAAACGGGGCAAGTATATCAAAGCGGCCATTATGAATTTTTTCACTTATCTGCAATTGCCCGTAGCGATAGCAATCGGTGTGGACAAAACGCACACGGCAATTATTTAATGAGCCCAGTAACCAAATTTCAATATCGTAGCAAAGCAAACCGCCCTCATTTTCGGGGTTTTTAACTAATGTATTAAATTTTATGTCATCTAAATTTACTGGAAAATCCTTTACTAAACGGAATTCAGAATAGTATCCCCCTCTATTTCCAGGGAAGTTAATTTGTGTTTGGCTTGCCGGAATATGGAGCCGGTTATTTCTCTGAAAGCTATCCTGATTATCCAATTGAACATACTGACGGTAATCATCATTTGGCGAAACTCCCCCTTGCCAATTTGTGGAGTAATTTGTTAGTTTAATAGAATCGATAACCTCTTTGTTGGTAAATATTTTCACCCAATATATACCAACAGTTTTATAAAATTCTGTTATGGTATTTTTATCCTTTGGGAGTGGAATCCGGGTGAGGTTTCCGAAATCGATAAAAACGCTATCGTCCATATCAGAAACGTCGTACTGAAAAACAGCAGTGTAAGGCACTGTTTTGCTGGTATCCTTGCATGTTATCCAAGCTTGGTACTTTTGTTGTTGCGGGCGAAATATAAAGAACAAGCTTATAATTAGCAGAACTGCGACAAGCAAAATAATCCAGCCATAATTCGTATTTGCTTTTTTTTCTGCGGGTTCCTGTTTGGTGTTTGTGTTAATAGAGTTTTTAAATACGTCCCAATCCTTAAATCCTAAAAATTCAGCGATGGCATCTTTGGTATAAACCTGGGGGCTATAGCTTTCTTTCGTATCTTTTTTCCCAAAAAACCTTTTAAGAGTTGAATCGCTTACTGTTTTCCCGGTTTGCTCAAATATCTCCTGGCTCAGTTTGGAAAAATGGTAAGCTGTCCATTGGTGCGACGTCCCCCAGCTTAATTTGAGCTCGATTAGAGAAATACACTTGTTAATGTAATAGTTTTCGTGCATTGTTATTCTTAGTAATGCTGGCTAAATGTAATTAAAAATTAAAAAGGATGGTTGAAAAAGCCTTCAATTTGTGAATGGCCAGAAGATGGCCAGCGAATGACCTGAATAGTTTTTGCAATAATTAAGGATTCGGGTTAATATTGTACGAAAGAAATTTTAACTCAGCTGTTGCACTTTTCAAACTCCTGCACACTTTTTAAACCTTTAATACCTGACAAATGAACTACCGTCGTCTTTTTATCACTGTTTTAAGAGTTGCTATTGGCTGGCATTTTTTATACGAAGGATTAGCGAAAATTTTGGAAGGTAATTGGACTTCCTCGGGTTATCTGCTGAATACCTCCGGGTTTTTCTCCGGGTTTTACCATGCTATGGCTAGTTCTCCAGCCCTTCTTAAGGTTATTGATATTTTGAACATGTATGGATTGCTTTTCATCGGATTGGCATTATTTATCGGAGTATTTATCCGTTACGCCTCCATTGCCGGTGCTGCATTGCTTACATTATATTATTTTGCTTATCCACCTTTCGGGACCTCTCTTATGAATATTACCGAAGGTCATCTTTTTATCGTCGATAAAATATTTGTCGAAACAATGGCATTGTTATTTTTAGTTTTTTATAAAGAAAAAGGCTTTAGTTTTGATGCTCTCTGGGAGTTGTTTCGAAATAAGAAACAGGAAAGTATTTCCGAAACTGATGAAAAACAACCATCTACTCGGCGAGAAGCATTGAAAAACTTAGCTACACTTCCTGTATTGGGAGTATTGGGATGGGGAGCTTTTCGCAGCCATAGTAAATACGATGTGGATGTAACTTCGGGAGCTACCATTCAGGTAAAACAATTAGCGTTAAATGAATTAAAAGGCGAACTGCCAAAAGGAAAGATTGGGAAGCACGAAATCAGCCGACTTATCATGGGTGGCAATCTCATTGGCGGTTGGGCGCACGCACGCGACCTTATTTATGTTCCATCGTTGTTCAAAGCATATAATACCGAGAAAAAAGTGTATGAAACCTTGATGCTGGCTGAAAAGGCAGGCATTAATACTATCAATATTGGTTTTCCGTCGAACCCGTTAATTGCAAAGTACAAAAAAATTACCGGGAGTAAAATCAAGGTAATATCGCAGATAGCCCCCAACATGGAAAAGAACGATTACTACGAAGATATCAATAAGGCAATTGATTATGGCGTAGATATTGTTCAGATACAAGGAAACTGGTGCGATTGGTTGGTGCGCGATAAGAAGATCGAAGTAATTGGAAAAATGATGGATAATATTCGGGGACAGGGATATACAGCAGGATTAGCAGCTCATTCGGTTGAAGCACTTATTGCCTGCGAAGAACAAGGGATAATTCCCGATTATTATATGAAAACCATGCACCACGACCAATATTGGTCGGCCCACCCGCGCGAAAACCGCTTCGCTTTTGAGGTAGATGGAAAGGAATATTTAGATCATAATCGTTTTCATAACAATATGTTTTGTTTGTTTCCCGAAAAAACCGTTGATTTTGTAAAAAGGGCTACAGTTCCGGTTATGGGCTTTAAGGTGCTTGCAGCAGGAGCTCTTGAACCCAAAGATGGCTTTAAATGGGCGTACGAGAATGGCGCCGATTTTATTTGTGTGGGAATGTTCGATTTCCAAATTGTTGACGATGTGAATATTGCCATGGATATTCTCAAAGATTTAAAGCGGGAACGGAAATGGTTTGGATGAGAGCAGGTATTGCAAGATACAGATAAGATTAATTTAGCGGAATTGGCATAGATTGTATCACTTGTAATTTATCATAAAGTAATTTAATGTGCCCGGATACCAGGGACTATCTACTTAAATTCATATTTACAGAAATGTAATTCTAAAATCGCATTTGATTATTTGTCGAATCAAACCTGATAGAATAGAGGGATTGCCTATATTGCATTCTAAATCGGTTATTCACCGCATTCGTGCGAAAGGCAATGTGAAAATATAGAATATGAGGATTAGGATTACAGTCTTTTTGATTGCTTTATTAATGGTTGCTTGCAATCGGACTAATAGTAATTCAGATGATAGCAGCAATATTAAACCGATTCCTGCGATTAGCTACACCTTTTGTAAATCGTATCCACACGATATAACATCCTTCACCGAAGGTTTTGAAATACACAACGGCGAACTTTGGGAAAGCACGGGTGCATCAAAAGAATTAATCCAAACAAGATCTTTATTTGGCATAGTTGATACTGCCACAGGAAAAATTAAGACTAAAGTTCCTATGTTTGTAAAATGACAAATGCGATAGTAATAGCATAAGCTAAAGAGTATTATTTTAGAGGTTCACAAACTTTAACAATAA
>JAIFLU010000020.1 GCA_020048915.1 Bacteroidota bacterium
GGATTTATTGGGCATTTACTCTAAAAGTATTCATGTATAATATTTAAAATAAATTAATTACAGTTAATTTGATGGGTATAAATTATTCAAAAAAAGCCTGAAAATGACCATTACGCCGAAAATGCTAATATTTTAAATAAAGCATAATGAGATTTTATTTGAAAAGTAAATGTTTTTAAGTTACCTTTAATTATAGGATAAAATCAAAATAATTTGTGAATTACCACATTAAAGTTCTACAGAAATCACACTTACGGTTAAGAAACATTCTAGGATTATCAAATTCAACAGACTTGATTAAGTACAGAATGTTTTTATAATTATAGCTTAAAAATCCATTTTTGGATTGGTAAATACAACGAAAAAATAGCTTGTCAAGATGATAGCATTTTAAATAAACTATTTATACTATTAGTAATGCTAGTCCTAGATTTGTCCTACCTTTTTCAATGCTAATACCCTAATTTTATACTATCTTAATATTGTATTTCAATGTGGCTGCGTAAAAAAGTAAGTTAATTATCGCTTTTCTACTCCGATCAATGTGACAATTGACAAATATTTTAAAGGTTAGGCTGAGCGATCGATGCCCTATTCCACTTTTTCAACAGCCTCAATGTTTTTTTTGATATTGGAATTCAGGGGAGGGGCAAATTTTCTCAACTTAGTTTAATTTCTTTAGTTGAGGCGTCTGTTTTACTGCGAAGAATTTCCTTTAAAATAAATTTTCATGTGTATTACAAACGAAAATAAATTATCTGTAATTAATGGCCAAAATTTAGAGGTTAAATTGAACGAGGTATCTGATTAATAAATTTAAAGCATAGGAATTATAATAATTAACTGACTTATTATAAAGAATGATTAGTTTAATTGAAATATAAAAACTATAACTCACTATTATATAGGATAAAACTTATTGAAAGTGTAATGCCCTGATTTTATTAACCTTCAAAGAGATGAAAATGACACATTTAGAAGTAACAAATCAAGAGCTTAATAAACGGATAACTGATTTGGAAGATAAAATTCTGTGTTTGGAACAAAAAATAATCGAAGCAAAAAAAAAGGAAGAAATCCTTATTTGGGGAACGGATGCAGCGCTTTGGGATTGGAATTACAAGACTGGATTAGTTAGTTTTTCCGATTCTAAAGCAATAATGCTTGGTTTTCTGCCAGAAGAATTAAATATGGAGTTAATCACTTTTACCTCAAGAATACACCCTGATGATTATGCATTTACAATGGAAAGTATGCGAGATCTTCTTTCAGGGAAAAATGAGAAATATGAGGTTGAATATCGGATTAAAGCGAAAAATGGAGAATGGAAGTGGTTTTATGACAAAGGAAAAATTATTGAACGGGATGAAAATAATAAACCTTTAAGAATACTCGGAATAAACAATGATATAACCGAAAAGAAAACTTCTCTTATTAACCTAACTGAAAGTGAAGAACGTTTTCGAAACCTATTCAATTATTCAATTGATGGGATCAGAATTGCAGATTCAAATGGTATTATTATTGAAGAAAACCCTAGTATGGTTAATATTTCTGGATTCCCAATTGATCAGGTAATTGGGAGACCGATATGGGATGTTGTATTTCAACTTACACCTTTTGAAAAGCGCTCCAAGGAGGAGTTTAATCGCATTAAAAAAATTTCGGAAGAATTCATAAGTAACGGAGAATTTCCAATTCATAATAAAGTAGTAGAGCATGGTTTACAATGCTTTGATGGAACTTTGAAGAAAGTTGAATCTCGTTTCTTTTCTGTTAAATCAACAAATGGGCATTTGTTTTATTGCATTATTCGAGATGTTACTGAGATAAAAAAAACTCAAGCAGACCTTGTAAAATCCAAACAGGCAATTGAAGAAAGTGAGCAAAAATATCGCCTTATTGCTGAAAATACATCTGATGGAATTTTGGTAATTGACGCGAACACTCAAATTAATTATGTTTCAAAAAGTTATCTCAGTCAACTTGGATATACTGAAGAGGAAGAGCTTACCAGAAAAGCTGAAGCAATATATTCTATTATCCATCCCGAGGACAGAGATGCTTTATTTAAATATATTCAAAATGCAATTAACGAAAGACGCAAAGAGATATTTTATAATTACAGGGTTAAGCATAAGAAGGGACATTACATATGGCGCGAAGATCATGCAAAATTTAACTATGACAATAATGGGACCCATTTAAATTCTTACATCATTTGTCGAGACATAACGCAACTAAAATATAATGAAATTGAGCTCAACAATACTTTATCAGAATATAATGCAATTTTTAACCACAGGAATTTAGCATATACAATTATTGATAAATCTGGAAAAATAAATGGGTTTAATAATGTTGCTGAAAAATATTCCCAGGTGATTTTTAAGAAAACTATAAATAAGGGGCAAAGTATTTTTGAATTCATGTCAAGCGATGAGTACAATTGCTTTATACACAACTTTAATTCCTCATTAAATAATGAGAATGTCTTATTTGAAAAAAGTTTCAAACTAGACAATGGACTGTTAATTTTCCTCTTATCTGAATATGTTCCTATAATCAACCACATAGGACAGGTTGATAAAATTTGTTTGATTACCCAAGATATTACTGAAAAAAAACAGAATGAAATTTCTGCAAAAAAGAATGAAGAGTTATATCGATTGATAGCTGAGAATTCGAGTGATGTAATTTGGGTTGCAGATCTTGAATTTAATATTAACTATATAAGTCCATCAATTAATGGAGTATTTGGATACACACAGAATGAAATAATAAATGCTCCCTTAGCCAAGCTAATAGCTGGAGATCATTTACTCAACCTTAAAGAGTATTTAAACTATGCTACGAAAAAGTACTATAGCAATGGGATATCTGATTCTGTGTTACTTGAATCGGAATGGCTCCATAAGAATGGGTCTAAGATAAGTATTGAATTCACTGCAAAATTTATATTTGATGAGTCAGGTAAAATTTCAGGAATTCAAGGTACCTCTCGTGATATTACAAGAAGGGTAAAAGCAGAGCAGCAAATTAGGAAACTACAAAAAGCAGTTGAGAGTTCTAAGGCATGCATTTTAATTTCTGATTATGATGGGAAAATTGAATATGCAAATTCTCAAGTTACTGAACTTACTGGATACTCACCTGAGGAATACATTGGAAAGACCCCTAGATTGTTTAAAACCAAATTTTATAATGATCAGTTTTACAAAAACTTATGGACTACAATAAAATCAGGAAGATCGTGGCAAGGCGAATTTTGTAACCGAAAAAAAAATGGAGATCTCTATTGGGAAAAAGCAATTATTTCTCCTATATGGAATAATGAAAATGAAATAACAAATTTTGTATCCGTAAAAACTGATATAACTGAATTAAAGAAAATTACTGAAGAGCTTTTTTTAGCAAAGGAAAAAGCAGAGGAAAGCAAAAAAATGTTTGAAAGTATGGCTAAGAATGTTCCGGGCGTGATTTTCCAGCTAAGAGTTAGGTCTGATGGAAATACCTATTTTAGTTATATCAGTGAAAAGGCTAAAGATTTATTTGAACTTTCTTTTGAACCAAATGATCCCCAATGGGAATTAGCTGCTCAAATTCCTGAAGAGGATAGGAAATTCTTTTTAAATTCTATACAAAACGCTATCAGTGAAAAGACCAAATGGGAATACGAAGGGAAAATTATAACAGGCTCAGGGTTAATTCGTTGGTTTATTGGCAAATCAAGCCCAATAATGATTGGAAATGAGTTAGTATTTAATGGCATTATGGAAGACATCACTGACCGTAAAAATATTTTAAAAGAACTTACTTTGGCCAAAGAAAAAGCGGAAGAAAGTGATTTACTTAAAACTACATTCTTAAATAACATTTCGCACGAAATCCGGACTCCCCTAAATGCGATATTAGGTTTTTCAGAGTTACTTGCGCAAAAAAATCCTGACAACAGGAATAATCGATTTTTTGATGTTATAAAATTGAGTTGCAATAAATTAATTGAGATAGTATCGGATATAATTGAAGTATCGCAATTACAAGCAAGCCAATCTATAGTTCAGAATACGGAATTTAATCTAATTGAACTCATCAATACTATTGTGGATGGTTGCAAACAAAGTCTTCTTAATAAAGAAATTGAACTTATTGTAAAAATAGATCATAGTCCAGGTGTTATTCATACTAGATCAGACAAGTTTAAAATTAATAAAATACTAAAACATCTAATTGATAATGCCATAAAATTTACAAATAAGGGGTCTATCAGTCTTAATTTCTCATTTTCAGAAAAGGAGTTTGATTGTTCTATTTCAGATACAGGAATTGGAATTTCTAGGGAAATGCAAAACATAATTTTTGATGCATTTAGACAAATAGAATTAGGTTGTAGGCGGAATTATGGGGGAAATGGAGTTGGACTTACTATAGCAAAAGGATACATTAAATTACTTGGTGGTAGAATATCCTTGCAATCAGAACTCAATATTGGAACTACAGTAAATATTAACATTCCTTTAAAGGCAATTAATCATGCAATAGAAATGCAAATGCAAAAGACTGGCAAAATAGAAACAATTTTAGTGGTTGAAGATGAACGGAGTAATTTCGAGTATTTAAAAGAAGCGTTAAACGATATCTGCATTAATATACTATATGCAAGCGATGGGGAGCAAGCAATTGAAATATGCCAAAATCAGAGAAAAATTAATTTGATTCTAATGGATATCAAAATGCCTGGGATGGATGGACATACAGCAGCCAAAATTATAAAGGAGCTGAGGCCAGATTTACCAATTATTGCACAAACGGCTTATGCTCTTGAGAGTGATATGGAATTATTTTTGAATAATGTTTTTGATGATTATGTATGTAAGCCAATTCAAGTAAAAACATTATTTAATATTTTAAATAAATATATATTATAATATAAGTCCCTGATGGATACTTTTTAAATTTTGAAACAATATAATGCTGATGGAAAAAATAAACTTAAATTACAAAATTCTTTGTGATGAAGCGATTACAATTCTAAACAACATTCGAAATTTAAATTTGCCCAAACATATAGCCCAGGATATAAAAGAATTTTTTGAAAAGATTGAAATTATTCATACAGATAGCACAATAATGGAGATTAATCGAAATTTCAATTCGGTTAATAATAGTCCTGGTGATTTATTCCATTTAACCGATCAGGATGGGAAAATTTTATATGTTAAGCCAATAAATGATATTATGCCAAATTCTGCTAATCATGAATATACCGGAACCTATTTATACGATTTTATTCTTCAGAATATGTCGCTAGAAGTTTGTGACACCGAGATAACCAATTTGAATCATGTAATTCACCAGCTCAATTCATATGAATTGAGTTCACACCAAAATGCCTCAATTGCATTCACCTTACAAAATAAGCTAGGAATCCGAATAGTCTTGCAGTTAATTATTAATAAGAAAAAAACAGAGAACGGTTTAGGTTATGAAATATCTTTAAAAGACTTTCCAGAAAATAAAACTAACGAAAAGAGTCTTGAAAGTAGTGAAGAAAAACTAAAACTACTTAATGAAATAATTTTTGAAATGCTCAAACTGAAGAACAAAGAAAGCATCTATG
>JAIFLU010000101.1 GCA_020048915.1 Bacteroidota bacterium
GTAATTTTTATTGCGTGTGGGGAATTTTTGAACTCAACAGTATCGACAATCTGGATAGTAAATATGTCAATTTAAAATCCAGTACCAATAAAGGAAGGTTCTGCCCCTCTTTTTACCGTTCGGGAATTGAAATTTTGGAAGAATTTACAACCTTTGATGACGATGAACTAATTCAAGAGGATTATTTCGCCATTCCGAAAGAACGAAATCAGGAAACGTTGATGGAACCCTATTATTATTCGTATGACGAAAATGGTAAAGACTCTGTTTTCGAAACTACTGTTGCCATTCCAATTCAAAAAGAAGGTAAATTTATTGGTGTTTCCGGCATCGATTTCAGCTTAAAAAAATACGATGATATAATTGGCGCTTATAAACCATACGAAACCGGGAATGCTATTCTTATCAGTGAACAAGGAATGATTGTTTCGCATCCCGATAAAAAACTTATAGGTAGTGCTTATTTCTATTTAGATGAAAAAGCAGGTGATATAAAAAAAGGGTTTGAGCAAAAAAAGGCATTTCAAATTGAATATTCCGATTCTCAATCGCTCAGCGAATGGATTTCCATTTATACCCCAATTTCGATTGGAAATACAGGAAGCACATGGTGGCTAATTATTAATGTTGAAAAGAATAAACTTACCCAACGGGTTGCTGAGATGAGACGCTCGAACTTAATTACAAGTGGTTTAAGTATTTTAGTAATGATCATTGTTCTGATCATACTCTCACTAACCATAAATAAAATGCTCCACAAAATAAAGGATGAAATATCACAGCTAACTTCCAATATAATAAGCGGGGAGCTTATCACTAGCCGCAACAGGGAAGAAGAAAATGCAGAGTTTTTGCCAATTCTCGACAATATAGATAACATTGCCCACACCTTTGCTAAAATTGTTCAGGAGGTACGAGATACTGCCAGAGAGGCAAATCATTCTGCTCAATTACTGGCGACTGCATTTTCCGATTTCAAAGATCGAATCCGTGAACAGATCGAATCAACTCATGCCATATCGGGAGACATTGAACAAATGGCCCATGCCATGCACCTGAATAACGATAATGCCCGCCAAACAAACTCCATTGCACTTACCGCTGCAAAGCATGCTAAAAGCGTAGAGCAAACCTCTCAAGAAGCCATAGAAATAATGAAAAACATGTCGATTAAGCTGCAGATAATTGACGACATTGCCTTTCAGACCAATATACTTGCACTCAATGCTGCCGTAGAAGCAGCGCGGGCAGGAGATGTTGGCCGGGGTTTTTCGGTAGTTGCTGCTGAAGTACGCAAACTGGCTGAACGAAGCAAAGCTTCAGCCCTGGAAATACTGGAAATTTCGAAAAACAGTGTCCAATTTAATGAGCGATCTGGACAACTTATTCAGGAGCTTATTCCCGAGATTAATAAAACATCGCAGTTGGTGCAGGAAATTTCAGCTTCCAGTAATGAGCAGCAGTCTACTTCCGATCGGATAAACCAATCCATTCAACATCTAAATAAAATATCGCTCGAAAATACAAACGATATAGAGCGGATTGCTGAAAATGCAATGCAATTATCGCATCAGTCGCAACAATTGCTCGACTCAGTTGCCCGGTTCTCTGTATAGAACAAACTATCGCTTATTCATACATTCTTATTTTGGGGTATTAAGAAAACGCTCATTTCCTCACGCACACCCCACTAACTCCCCTAAAGGGGATAACCCCAAAGCACTGTGGGTTAAAATCTTCCCCTTTAGGGGATTGAGGGGTGAGCATGGGCAATTTATCCAACTATTGAGTTTTCTATCAAGCACTATTTAGGGGTAATAGTCCTGGTCTAAATTAGACTACTAAAGTGTTAAATTTAAGCTGAAAATAATTTTATATTGCAAATTGCAATATAACGCGTTAAATTTAACCACTCTTTCAATTTCAAACTATTATGGCGAAGTTTACCAAACAAAATAAAAAGGTTCCGAAAAATAACGATCTTCCGGAATCTCAAAATACCCAAATCACAACTTCGACCATATTTCCAATTATAGGAATCGGAGCTTCAGCAGGTGGCCTGGAAGCTTTGGAACAGTTTTTCAAGAATATGCCTGAAAACAATGGAATGGCATTTGTAGTCATACAACACCTTGACCCCAATCATATTGGACTTTTACCGGAATTATTGCAACGAATTACTTCGATGCAGGTATTTCAGGTAAGCGACAGGCTCAAAGTGAAACCAAATTGTGTGTACGTAATTCCTCCCAATAAAAGTATGTCTATCCTGAATGGGATACTTCACTTGTTTGATCCTGTTGAATCGCGCGGCTTGCGTTTACCTGTCGATATTTTCTTCCGTTCGTTAGCCGAAGATCAACACGAGAAAAGCATTGGTATTATCCTCTCGGGAATGGGTTCGGATGGTAGTTTGGGCCTTAAAGCCATAAAAGAAAAGAATGGTATGGTATTGGTGCAAGATCCTTTTACAGCAAAATTCGACGGAATGCCCCAAAGTGCAACTGAAGCTGTAATTGCAGATATTATTGCACCCGTAGAAGAATTACCTTCTAAATTGATAGCTTCGCTAAAGTTAATCCCTTCGGCGAATAAGGAAGCTGAAAACGAAATCCGAAACAAGAGCAACCTCGACAAGATCATAATCCTGCTCCGTGAGCAATCGGGTCACGACTTTTCGTTGTACAAAAAAAACACCTTATTTCGGAGAATCGAAAGACGCAAAAGCATTCACCAAATAGAAAAGATATCCAATTATGTTCGTTTTTTACAGGAAAATCCAAAAGAAACAGAGATTCTTTTCAAAGAGCTACTGATCGGTGTAACGAGTTTTTTCCGTGATACAGCAGTATGGAAAACGCTTAAAGAAAATATAATACCAAACCTGTTGAACGAGCTGCCCGATGGGTATAATCTCAGGGCATGGGTACCAGGGTGTTCCACCGGTGAAGAAGCCTATTCGCTGGCAATTGTTTTTAAAGAAGTATTGGAGAAACTTAAAAAGAGTAAAAAATTATCGTTGCAAATTTTTGCTACAGATCTCGATCAGGATGCTATTGACAAGGCAAGGAAGGGTTTTTTTCCGAAAAACATTGAATCGGATGTTTCTGCTGAGCGAATCAGGCGGTTTTTTCAGCCTCAAAATGAAGGCTATCATGTAAATACTAACCTGCGAGAAATGATAGTATTTGCGCCACAGAACGTGGTTAAAGATCCTCCGTTTACTAAGCTCGACATAATTACCTGCCGAAATATGCTGATTTACATGGAACCAGAGTTGCAAAAAAAGCTGATGGCACTATTTAATTACAGCTTAAATCCAGGAGGTATTATGGTACTTGGCACGGCCGAAACTCCCGGCACTCAAAACAAAGGGTTTAATGATGCCGATGCCAAATTGAAAATTTATAAACGTTCCTCAACAATTCAGGCTTCTGAACTCATTGATTTTCCCAGTTCCTTTTATCGACACAAAACTATATTCCCCGACAAAATGGTATCCCCAAAAATAGTAGAGAACATTCAGTCGCTTGCCGACCAGATATTATTGCAACGATTTGCCCCAGCCAGTGTTTTTGTCAACGACCAGGGCGATATTTTATATATTACAGGTCGTACCGGAAAATACCTCGAACCAGCTGCCGGTAAAGCGAATTGGAATATTTATGCCATGGCGCGTGAGGGATTACGCCAAGTTTTACCAGGAGCAATCCGGAATGCTGCTAAAAATTATGATCCTGCCATTTTAAAAAATGTGAAAATTGAAAAAACGGAGGGTATTCAGTTTGTCGATGTTACTGTTCAACGCATCGAAAGTCCCGATTCGATAAAAGGAATTGTAATGATCGTTTTTACCGACGTGCCAACATTCATTGAACATTCGGTTACAAAATCGAAAACAGGGAAGCGAAATTCGACCGGACGACAAAAGGAATTGGAAATTGAGCTCCAGCGAAGTTCCGAAGAAATACAAAGTATCCGCGAAGAAATGCAAACTTCGCACGAAGAGTTAAAATCAACGAACGAGGAACTGCAATCAACCAACGAAGAACTGCAATCGACCAACGAGGAGCTTACAACCTCCAAAGAAGAAATGCAAAGCCTGAACGAAGAACTTCAAACAGTAAATTCTGAATTACAGAGCAAGGTAAATGAATTTATCCGCGCCAACGACGATATGAATAACCTGCTAAACAGCACCGAAGTGGCAACTTTATTCCTCGATAAAGAATTGAATATTAGAAGGTTTACCGACCCGGTATCTAAAATTATTAAACTTCGGACTACTGATACCGGACGACCATTTACCGATCTTGTTACGGATTTACATTATCCCGAAATGGATAACCATGCCCGGCAGGTAATCAAAACCCTGGTTACAATAGAAATTGCAACTATTACAACCGATGGGCGCTGGTTTAATGTGCGCATTATGCCCTATCGTACAATCGACGACCGTATTGATGGATTGGTAATTACATTTACCGATATCACAGTAGCCAAAAAATTGGAATTAGAGCTAAAAGCGGCAAATGAAGCACTTCTGCAAACAAAAAAAATTGATTGAAAAGATTCTCTCAATGATTTTCTCTTTAAAAAAAAGCAAAATCTTATCGATTATACAAATTCGATACTAAATAAAATTGTATATAAAAATTTAACTTACTAATTTTAAATAAGTTTATACTTGATTATTTTATTGACATAAAAGCCAATTTTCATTTGAACTATTAAAACCATTGAGAAATAAGCAATAGCGGAAATATTGAAATTTAAGCTCCTTTAATGAAAAACACTGAAAGGAATTCGGAATCAAGTGTACTTCGTAAAAAAGCAGAAGGGTTGTTAAAAAATAAACTACCCGGAACATGTGCAAATCTTTCGGAAACTGATATGCTGAAACTCATTCATGAGCTTCATGTGCATCAGCTGGAACTGGAAATGCAAAACGATGAATTATTACTTGCAAAATCGGCTGCTGAAAATGCCATTGAATTATACGATTTTGCACCTTCGGGTTATTTTACACTTTCAAAAGACGGTAGACTTATAGCGCTAAACCTAACAGGAGCAATGATGTTGGGAATAGAAAGATCGCTTTTACTTAATAAACATTTTCTCCTTTTCGTCTCCGATTCAACCAAATCAATCTTCATCCAGTTCCTGAATAAAATATTTTCTGGTAAAGTCAAAGAAATATGCGAAGTAACGCTTTCTATTAATGGAAATGCTCAATTGCATGTTCAACTAAATGGAGTTATCTCAAAAAATGGTGAAAATTGCCTGCTTACTGCGGTTGATATTAATGAACGAAAAAATTTAGAGGAAAAACTATTAAAGAGTGAAACTCTGCTTAGAGAAACAGAGAAAACAGGTAAAATTGGAGGTTGGCATTTTAATGTAGAAACCTTAATTCAAACCTGGACAGAAGAAACATTCCGCATTTTAGAAATTGATTCAACTGAGGGAGAACCAAGAGTGCCTGAAGGAATAGATTTTTTTGCACCCTCTGCTAAGCCATTTGTCGAAAAAGCGATCCACAGGGCAATTGAATTCGGTGAACCATACGATGAGGAATGGGAAATTATTACAGCAAAAGGAAATAAACGTTGGGTACATGCTGTTGCAAGAGTTCATCAGGAAAAGGGTAAAACTATCAGCCTTTCCGGTTCCTTTCAAGATATTACCGAACGTAAACAAGCTGAAAAAGAGCTGCACGAAACCCAAGCCATTTTAAAAGCAGCTATGGATAATAGTCAGGCCGGAATTGCTATTGCCGATGCTCCAAATGGAACAATACGCTATGTGAATAATGCAGGTTTGCTTATTAGAGGAGGAGACCAACGGGAAGTATTAGAAGATATTGACATAAATCAATATGTAAATAGCTGGCACCTTTTGGATCTTGATGGCAGGCCTCTTAAAAATGATGAAGTTCCTTTGGCTCGCGCAATTATGTTTGGAGAAACATGCAGCCGGGAATTTATTGTTCGAAGGAACCCAGATGATGACCGCATGGTTATAGCCAATGCATCACCAATAAAAGATGACAACGGAAGTGTAGTTGCGGGTATTGTTGTTTTTATGGACATTACCGATCGTAAAAAAGCCGAAGAAGCTTTAAAGTTAAGTAACGAAAAGATTCGTCAATCGGATGATGATCTAAAGAAAGCCCAATCTGTTGCCCACATTGGGAACTGGAAGTGGAATATTAATTCGGGTGAAATAATTTGGTCCGATGAAATGTTTCGATTGTTTGGAATAGACAAGAAAACCTATACTGGCAGACTTAGCGATATAATAACAAAAGTTATTCACCCCGAAGATCTGCACCTTGTTGTTCCTTCGAATGCAGATAGTTTTGCCCTAAAAAAGAGCATTGAATATCGGATTATTTTACCGGACAATTCCATTCGGCATATTGCAGCACAAGCTGGCGAAATAATTGCCGATAGTGAAGGAAAGCCTGAATTCCTTACCGGAGTGGCACAGGATATTACCGATCGCAAACTGGCAGAGTTAGTAATTAACAATAAAAATGAACTATTAATAAAGGCAAATGCCGACAAAGACCTCTTTATATCACTCCTAGCGCACGATATAAAAAGTCCGTTTAGTGGGCTACTTGGATTTTTAAACATGTTATCCGAAAATATTCGTCAATATGATATCGATAAGCTTGAATCGCAAATAAAAATTATTAACACTACAGCACAAAATATTTTTAATCTTCTTGATGATATTTTAATTTGGGGAGGATTGCAATTAGGAAAATTGTCATTTAAACATCAAGAGCTTAACCTGGCAGCTATTTGCACGAATGTTATTGAGAATCTGAAGTTAAATGCAGAAAACAAAAACATTGCAATCAATTTTGATATAGGTGAAGATATAACTGTTTTTGCAGATATCGAAATGTTAAAAACTGTTTTAAGGAATCTCCTGTCGAATGCTATAAAATTCAAAAATAACAGCGGTCAGATTAATATCAATGTTGAAAAAAATGACACATTTACCAAAATTTCAGTATCAGATAATGGCATTGGAATAGCTAAAGACATTTTAGCAAATCTGTTTACAGTGTCGAAAACATATACAACAGCCGGTACTAATAACGAAAGAGGTACTGGGTTAGGATTATTGCTGTGCAAAGAATTTATAGACAAACAAGGAGGTAAAATATGGGCTGAAAGTGAAGTTGACCGAGGCAGTTGCTTTAGCTTTACATTACCTGTAAACAATTGAAATTTGGAGGCCGACATGAAAAATAAAGCAAAAAAACATGATAACAAAACCCTTCGGGAAAATGCCGAAGAGGTAATTAAAAATAAAAAAACAAATGCTAATTCAAAGGGGTCTGAGAACGATATACTTAAACTAATACACGAGCTTCAGGTGCATCAACTTGAACTTGAAATGCAACACGAAGAACTTTTGCAAACAAAGGTGCAGGCTGAACAAGCTACCGAAAAATATTTAGAATTATATGATTTTGCACCAACAGGTTACTTTACAGTTTCACCTACTGCAAAAATCGATGAGTTAAACCTTTTAGCAGCAAAATTGCTGGGTACAGATCGCTCTCATTTAATAAATAAAAACTTTGATTTATTTATTATGAATGATGGTTCAAAACAAAAATTTCATTTATTCCTCGAAAATGTTTTTAGAACCAACACTACTCAAACCTGTGAGGTAAACCTGGTAACAGATAAACCATTTCCATCATGCCTTCTCCTAACTGGTATTGCCAAAGAAAATGATACCCATTGTTTTATTACGGCAACCGATATTACTAATCATAGACAAATAGAACTCGAACTAATACAAGCTAAAGAACATGCTGAGGAAAGCGACCGACTAAAGACAGCTTTTTTGCAAAACATGAGTCACGAAATACGCACACCCATGAATGCAATAAAAGGTTTTTCTGAGTTATTGCTTAAAAATCACAGCAACGAAGTAAAACTCCAAAAATTTACTAAAATTATTGACCGGCGTTGCAATGATTTGCTTGATATTATAAACGATATTCTTGATATCTCAAAGATCGAATCGGGTCAATTACCCGTTTACTTGGAAGAATGCAGCCTCAATGATTTATTTGAAGAGCTTACAATCCAATTTATCGAATATCAGCAACTCAACAGCAAACAACAAATTAAATTTAGTTTGCACGCATTTTGCGACCCTTCAGCCAGTGTAATCATTACCGACAAGATTAAATTAAAACAAATTTTTATTAACCTCCTTACCAATGCATTTAAGTTTACCGATGAAGGGTTCATCGAAGGAGGTTGCAAATTGGAAAAAAATACCCTTATATTTTATGTATCCGATACAGGTATTGGTATACCTTTGGATAAGCAAGATGTTGTTTTTGAACGCTTCACCCAATTATGGCAAGCCGGAAACCGGGCAGTGGGCGGCACCGGTTTGGGTTTATCGATTATTAAAGGTTTGATAAGTTTATTAGGAGGTGAATTATTTCTGATATCAGAGCCTGGTAAAGGCAGCACATTTTCTTTCACATTTCCTTATAAATTAGTGCACCTTATACCTAAAGCTTCTTTTGTTGCAGATGAACCTAAAGTTTATTACTTTCCCGGTAAAACTATTCTGATAGTAGAAGACGAAATTTATAATACTGAATTTATCAAAGAAATTCTTGCGGATACAGAAATAAATATCTTAATAGCAGAAACAGGAAACGAAGCTATTCAAATAGCCACTTCCCAATCAATTGACTTGGTATTGATGGACATTCGCTTACCTGATATGGACGGATATGACGTTACAATCCAAATAAAACAAAAAAGAAATGACTTAAAAATTATAGCTCAAACAGCATATGCAGCTATAAGCGATAAACAAAAAGCCCTTAACTCAGGTTTCAACGACTATATAAGCAAACCCATAAAAGCTGAATTACTTTTATCTATGATTAACAAATATTTATCGAACCTTTAAATTATTTTCGTAAATTATATAGTACGATTCTATATATTGATCACCTTTTAACCAAAAAACAAACACCTCAACTCCCTAAAACCGCTTAACATATTTATGGCAATATGGCGTTCCATTTTTATGGGCGTAATATTGTTGGTGATATTCCTCGGCATTCCAGAATTTGGCAGCAGGAACAATTTCAGTAACTACTTTGAGTCCTTTCGATTTTAAAATCTCCACCAAATTTTCTACAATTGCCTTTTGTCCTTCGTTTTTGTAAAATACTGCCGATCGGTATTGGTCTCCCACATCGGGTCCCTGTCGATCAAGTTGGGTTGGATCGTGAATTTCGAAAAACAGTTTGGCAACCGCTTCATAACTTGTTTTCTGCGGATCGAAAACCACCTCAACAGCTTCGGCAAACCCAGTGGTGTGGCTGCAAACTTCCTGATAGGTTGGATTTGTTCCTCGTCCACCAATATATCCCACTTTGGTGGAAATTACACCAGGGGCTTCCTGCATATAATATTCCACACCCCAGAAACAACCGCCGGCAAAAATTGCAGTATCGGTTTGAGCTATTTGAGTTCCTGCCGGTATAAAATTCAACGAAACAGAATTAACACAATGGCGCGTATTTTTAGAGGTGAACCGCTCGCCTTCAAATACATGTCCTAAATGTCCGCCACATGAATTACAAACTATTTCGACCCTTCGTCCGTCGGCATCGGGGACTCGTTTCACTGCACCGGCAATTTCATCGTCAAAACTGGGCCAGCCACAATCCGATTTAAACTTATCGTCCGATTTATAAAGTGGGGCATTACACCGTTTGCAGGTATAGGTACCCTTTTCGGTAAAACTATTGTATTTGCCAGTAAAAGGTCTTTCCGTGGCTTTATTTAGAATTACGGCTTCCTCTTCGGGGGTTAATGCGTTAAATTTCATATCCGATGCGTTGTTTTTCATATCTGTTGTATTCAATTTTTGCTGAGTGCATCCCGGTAGACTAAAAATGGTTATGCCAATCAGTATTAGCAAGGTTTTCATCTTGATTTTTTTTGAAATGTCAATGTCTTTTTAACCAGTATATGCTATAAAAACAAAAAGAAGGAGGGAATGTTTGGCGGGGAAAAGAGGATGCAAGTTAAATTTTATCGAAAATCACTGTTCAGAAACCAGAATGGCGAGATTTAGGTTACGGTTAGTGCGTTGAAGGTTAATAAATAAAATGTTTTGTTGAAGAATAAATTCCAATAATGGTGGAAACAATTAAAAATGAGGGTATTTTTAAAATTAAATCCAACACTGCAAAACTAACTTTTATGACCCAAAAACGCTATACCCATTTCGGAACCTTCTCGGTGGCTGTTATACTGCCAATTTTAGTGGTTTTTACAACTCTTTTTTTTTCTGTTGAAAACCGCGAAGCACCTGTATTGATTATTTTAGGCGCTATAGCCCTGTTTATGATGGTTACATTAGTTTTCTTTTACAAACTCACCATTGTAATCGACGATACTTCAATTTCCTTTAAACTTGGAATGGGACTTTTTGGCAGGAAATACAACATCGATTCCCTGAAAAATTGCAGGCCTGTCAGGAATTCAATTGTGAATGGAATTGGAGTACGCATGTTGCCAAATGGATGGCTTTATAATGTATCCGGGTTAAAAGCCATCGAATTGTCGTTCAAAAACAAGAAATCGATTGTACGCATTGGAACAGATAAATCGGAAGAGATAGCGAACATCGTTACCAAACTAATTCAAAATGAAAATCCCGATTTGGTTGATGAACCAAATCTTCCAAAATTGAAGAAACGAATGTTTGTCTATATAACCACCCTTGCGTTGGCTCTGGCAATCCCAATTGGCCTGATCATCTATGGGAACCAACCGTTAAAAACGATCGTGAAAGATGACAGTATAGTCATTAAAGGAATGTATGGAATGACCATCAACTATAAAGAAATTAGCAAGATCGATACTATTACAATCCTCCCATCCATCGAATTTAAAAGCAATGGATACGCTTTTGGAAAAATCTGTAAAGGAAACTTTCGACTCAAGGGGATTGGTCAGTCTAAACTCTTTGTGTATTGCGGGGCTCCTCCGTATATCCAATTACGGTTAACCACCAATAGAATGGCGTTTATAAATTTTAAAGAAAGCCATAAAACTATTAGGCTTTACGAGGATTTAAGGGGAGCTATTAAAAATAGAGACTTGTAACCGTGAGTATTTCAGTTTAGCGAAAAATACAAAGCTAATTACTAGCTTTAACCGCCAATTCACAATCAAATGTCCTTGAAATTTTAAACATAATCGGCAACAATGAACAAAATCTGGATAAACAAAGACCGGGGAGAAGATAAGATTATTGCCTTTGGCGACAACAAGCTTTTTAAAGCGAACCCCAGGGATGCAGCTTTTTTTCAGTATGCTGACGATATTGAGAAAAATGCTATACCCAACGATGTCTTAAGCATACCATTTGCCTATATTAAAACCATACAGCATCGCGAAGGCAAAAAGTATTTACAGATTTTTTTTGGGGAGGAATCGGAAGAGTATTTCAGAATAAACGACCCCGATAAATTAAACGAACTATTTCAATATTTCAAAGAGAATATTCCCCGCACAGGATATAGGTTTGAGCAATACAGCGCTCTAAAAGCAGGAAAAAAACCAATGATTGCGGTTGTATTGTTTTCGGCATTGTTTATTTGGACCTTATCCCTTGCTATTCAAATAGAAATGGGTACAGAATATGAGCTTATCGGAAATGGTCGCTCCATAACGGGGATAGTTTTTGGTATAGCAAATCTGGGAGTATACAAAGTGACATTGATTTTTAGCATTATTATTGGACTTGCATTGTTTTCAATGATACGTAAAATGAGAAACCGGCCAGCTGTACACGAAATTTATTTTATTAGGAAGCAATAACTAACTCCAATTATAATACAGTTACCTTGCTAATTTTATCTTCAAAACCAACAATTATGAAAAAAAATATATCCACAATCACACTGCTATTTGCTATAACATCATTATTTATAGTTCTATGTCTTCCTTTTCATAGCTGTGAACCAGTTGATGAGGACATTCCAGACACTTTCAATACCGATACAACAATAATTGGTGTATATAAACCAAACATTTATATCTACCCGGAGAAAACTATATTTCTAAAAGTAAATATTTCATTTCCTAAAGGTGGGAGTATATTTAAATCTATACCAATTTATAACAATGGATGGAATGTTCAGGTTGATCCTTCCGGTAGGATTGATAATGCCTATGATTATTTGTTCTATGAGAGCTACCAACCCGACGAATGGCAGTATAAAACAGGTTGGAGTATTGAAAGAGATAGTTTGCAATCCTTTTTTCAGTACAATATGAGTGTTTATGGTTTTAGTATCAATGAGATTAAAGATTTTATTGACTACTGGATTCCGCGATTGAATACTTATAATTATTTTTTGATTTATCCACAAGAAAAAAAACTGATTGAGAATCTTATTCAAATAAAATTCTCCCATACACCATTAAATATTCAAAGGTTATTTTATGCCATTAAGGGTACAAACAATTTCGTAAAAATTGATGCACACAAAATTGAGAATAAATTTCAACGAGATGGATTTCATGTAACCGAATGGGGAGTAATTTTAAAATAAAGAAAAATCTTGCAACAATAAACGATAAATTGAGTCTCTATATTTAAAATTAATCAATTACAAAAATGTCAGGTAAATGTCGCCCAAATGGCGGGACAAATACAATCCAAATGCGTGAACTGTTTTTTAGTTAATTATAATCTTGCTCAAAAATTTCGATGAATTATGAACCAACCCGATTTAGGAAAAAAAATCGCTGACCTTCGCAAAGCAAAAGGCTTAACACAAGAAGAACTTGTGGATAAATGCAATATAAGTGTGCGTACCCTTCAGCGAATCGAATCGGGCGAAGTAGTCCCCAGAAGTTATACCTTAAAAACAATTTTTGCGGCTTTAGACTATTCCTTTTATGATTCTTCCGAAAACCAACCGGAACTTAATCATTCGGTTCCCATCCACTGGCTCGGGCAACTTTATAAATATGTATTTGATTTATTTAACTTTAAAACAAACACCATGAAAAAAATAACCATTCTTTCCATAACCCTGACATTAATTATAGTTGGGTTATTTGCCATGCTTTCCGATAGCAATGCACAAACAACAGCAAAAGTTAAGAAAGCAATTGAGGAATCGAATAAAAACCTGATTCATTGGATCAATGTTGGTCAGATTGATTCCGCACTGACTTTGTATAGGGAGGATGCCTGTGTATTGCCAACTATCTGCGGAAAAATTGAAATCAGGGAAATGCTCCAATCAGCAGTCGACAATAATTACAAAGTGACTGAAAATTATACCATTTCAGTAAGTATTGGAGATTCAATTGCCGTTGAAAAAGGATACAACGTATACCAATTTTCGGGATCTACCTTTAAATCAAAATACCTGACCGAATGGCATCTGACCAAAGGAAAATGGCTTATCGTGAATGATATTATGAGTAATGAATAGCCTTTATTGACAATTAATTGAATTCTTTAAAATAAAATACTGGATTAATGCCCAATAACGTGTTTCCAGTTATTTTAATTCAAGCTTCAAAAACAAGCCTTCAAGAGCCAAATCGGTTTACCCATTACCTTATAGTTGCCTAAATTTGAGGTATCGCTAAATTTGAAGAATAAAAACAATAACTCCTGGAAAACTTGTCATGCAACTTACCGATAAAATTCATTTACTAAAGCTCGATTTCGAGATACATCTAGCACCTGAAAAGAAATTACAGCGTTTTGTAAACGCATTTATTATATTGGGAGAAAAAATTACACTTATTGATACCGGTGTAAAAAGCAGTGCCCCCGAGATTATTAATTATCTGAGAAGTTGTGGTAGAGATATCTCAGAACTTGAAACCATACTATTATCGCACTCCCATCCCGATCATATTGGTTCGGCAGCCCGGCTAAAAGAATTAAGTGGCTGCAAAATACTGGCGCATGATGGTGAAAAGGACTGGATCGAAAACATTCAGACACAGAATGCCGAACGCCCGGTTCCCGGTTTCTTTAATCTGGTAGATACATCAGTGGAAATTGACATGTTTATCAGTAATGAGCAAACTATAAAAGTTGATCGAAATATCACCTTGAAAATAATTCACTCGCCAGGACACTCTAAAGGCTCCATAAATATTTTATTTCAGGAAGACAGGATATTTTTTACAGCCGATTCCATTCCACTAAAAAATGATATTCCTAATTATGACTGCTATTCCGATTTGGCTTCTACTTTAGAAAACATTAAAACCAGGAATGATTATGACATATTACTCACATCGTGGACCCCACCATTGTTTGAAAAAAGTGAGATTGACACGATTATTTCAGATGGGGAAACCTATATGCGGAGCTTAGACAAGGCTGTAAAAGCAAGTTATCTGGGAGAAGAGCCCCACCCGCTCGAATTCTGCAAAAACACATTAGCAAATCTAGGCTTACCACCTTTTATGGCAATGCCAATTGTAGATAGAGCTTTTAAAAGTCACTTTATTAAATAATCGAAATTATGACAACACAAATCGACAAATCGAAAGAGCAAAATGCTTCCATTATATTAATCAATGACAAACTTCATTTTAAAGGGAGTGTGGAAGGAAATGCCCCGGTATCCATAGATTATATTCCTCCGCATGGGGATAATTTAGGATATACTTCGCTCGAATTATTGCTACTAAGCTTGTCATCGTGCATAGGTAGCGCAATACTCACCTTTTTGCGTAAGATGAAAAAATCTATTGCAGATATTGAAATTCACGCTAAAGGAATACGAAATGAAGAACATCCTACTGGTTTCAAAACCATAATTATTGATATTCTCCTTAAATCGCCCAATGTCAGCAGTGACGACCTAAATAAGGTAATTGCACTTTCGGAGGAGAAATACTGCCCGGTTTGGGCCATGCTAAAGGGGAATGTAGCAATTGAAGTAAAATTTAAAATCAATTAAATGAAAAAAGCAGTTATTATATTTTTAGCAGGTCTGTCTTTTGTAATCATAAACTCCTGTTCTACTTCCAATCAGATAGTCGACCGGAAATTGAAATTCACCTTACAAGGGGGCGCAAATATTGGCGGGATTACTGAAAATACCGACATGAAAGTCGTTCCAAATGTCAAAACTACCCCCAATGGCACTATTGATGCTTTTACAGGCGCTACGAATACCGGCTTTAATTTTGGCATGCATATAAATAAACCTCTCAAAAGAAACCAGCTTGAAACAGGCATCGATTATATGTTTAATAAACAAAAATTCACTTATAAGGATGCCGAAAACTTATTTACCGGTGTTCGAGAGTTGAACGTTTCGCAGGTTATGTTGCCTGTCACCTTTAATTTTATACTTTTCAAAAAACTATTACCGGGAGCCGATATTCAATTGAAAGCTGGTTATTTGGGCCAACTTAATTTTGTTTCGGTAAACGAAAAAGGTACCTTGCCCGAATACTCCATTAATCGGTGGTCAAATGGAGCAACAATTGGTTTATCAGCTTTCCCGTTCCACTTTAAAAACGGAAGTAAGTTAGGTTTTTATTTCGATGGGTATAGAGGAACGCAGATTTACAAAGATTTTTACAATCAGTCCTCCTTCGAAATGCCGGGTTCCAGTTTTATGAAATTTGGATTGAAATTTCAGTTTAAGTAATGCGATCGTTTTCCGAAAAACTAATTATCAAATTATGAAGTACATTTTGGCAGTTTTTATGCTATTTCATGGAGCAATCCATTTACTGGGTTTTGTAAAAGCGTTTGGTTTTGCAAAGGTTGAACAGCTTAACGGTGATATTTCGAGAGTTGCTGGAGTATTTTGGTTACTTGCCTTTCTGTTTTTCCTTGTTGCCGGTATTGCATTCCTTGCAAAAGCAGATTGGTGGTTTATTGTCGCAACTATTGCTGTAATAATTTCCACAATTCTTATCAGTATTTCATGGTCAGATGCTAAGTTTGGTACTATTGCCAATATTATAATTCTGTTTGCCATTGTTATTGGCTATGGAACATGGAATTTTGCCCACAAATATAAAAAAGAAGTCATTACGGATTTAAGCCATGTTTCGGCTACTCCTGCACCGCTTCTTACCGAAAAAGATATTGAAGTATTACCCCAACCGGTTCAGAAATACATACGATATGTAGGTGCAATAGGAAAACCCAAAGTGAACAATTTTAAAATTGAATTTATCGGAAAAATCCGAAAGGATGAACAATCGAAATGGATGACCTTCACAACAGAGCAATACAATTTTTTAGAAGTGGCACACCGTCTGTTTTTTATGAAAGCAGTTATGAAAGGTCTACCTGTTGCAGGATTTCACTGTTTTAAAAATGGTACTGCTTTTATGGATATCCGGCTTTTCTCTTTATTTAAGGTGCAATATATGGACGGTAAAGAAATGGGGATTTCCGAAACGGTAACTTTTTTTAACGACATGTGCTGCATGGCCCCGGCCACTTTGATAGACGATAGAATTTCGTGGCTTGAAGTGAAGGACAATAAGGTAAAAGCTTCTTTTTCAAATAACGGAATTACCATTTCGGCCTGGTTGTATTTTAACGATAAAGGAGAACTTATAAACTTTACCTCCAGCGATCGGTGTGCTGCCGGAGAAAATAATTCCATGAAACAATTACCGTGGTCCACTCCTTTGAAAGATTATAAAGCGATTAACGGTTATAACCTGGCGGGATTTGCCGAGGCTGTTTATACTTACCCCACGGGAGATTTATGTTATGGTACTTTTAGTATCACCAATATTGAATATAATTGTATAAAATAATGAATCAATGTCGTTTAGTCAAGAGTTAGGATTTGACTCCGAAGTGTCACCCAGAGCGATTTCGAAGGGGCCTTTCTTAAGTCATCGACATTAGGCTACTATCCCTTTTGGTGCATATCACTGTGAGAATAACCTGGAAAAAACATCTCTAAATCTGTATTATAAGGGTCAGAGCATGTTTATTTCCAATGTTTTCGTATTTTTATTTCAAATCACCAAATATGAAACGTCGAAACTTCCTAGCTACTTCGGTTCTTGCCAGTGCTGCGGTTACTGTGCCATTGATAAATTCGTGCAATACCAAGCCTTCCCAAAAAGAAGCCATTCCTGATCCTTCCTTTACTTCCCCTCTGGACGAAGCAACTATAACCCAATTGCAGGAATGGATGCAAACTGGTAAATACTCTGCCGAGGATATTCTCAAAATATACCTGGAACGAATTCAACAAATTGATAAAAGTGGCCCGTCGCTTAACAGTATTATTGAACTAAATCCTGATGCTATTGCTATTGCCCGCCAGCGCGACAAGGAACGGAAGGAAGGAAAAGTAAAAGGGCCTTTGCACGGTATTCCAATAGTAATAAAAGATAACATTGATACAGCCGACAGAATGGCTACCTCTGCCGGATCGCTAGCCTTGGCAAAATCAATCGCCACGAAGGATGCTTTTATTGTCTCGCGGCTAGGCGAAGCGGGGGCGGTTATTTTAGGAAAAACAAATTTGAGCGAATGGGCAAATTTCCGGTCGAACCGTTCGTCGAGTGGATGGAGTGGCCGGGGCGGACAAACCCGAAATCCATATATAATTACCCGAAACCCTTGTGGTTCCAGCTCCGGAACTGGAGTCGCGGTTTCAGCCAATTTATGTGCCCTTGGAATTGGAACTGAAACTGATGGCTCTGTAGTTTGTCCGTCATCCGTGAATGGTTTGGTCGGCATCAAGCCAACGTTGGGTTTATGGAGCCGTTCGGGAATTATTCCGATTGCCCACTCTCAGGATACTGCCGGCCCAATGGCACGGACAGTTACCGATGCAGCCATTTTATTAGGAGCATTGATTGGCGAAGATGTTGCTGACACTATTACATTGGATGCAAAAGGAAAAACGTTTGCCGATTACACTCAATTTCTCGACAAAGTAGGCTTAAAAGGCGCAAGAATAGGTATTGCCCGAAACTTCTTCGGATTTCACGAACGGGTAGATGCCTTGATGGAAGAAGTTATTAAGAAGCTGAAAACATTGGGAGCCGAAGTTATTGACCCTGCCAATATCGAATTTACCAAAGAATGTGGAGAAGCGGAATATCAGGTACTCCTTTATGAGTTCAAAGCCGATTTAAATAAATACCTGGCTGGTGTTGCTCCTGAAATTGGAATGAGAACCATGGAAGATATTATCAAATTCAACCTGGATCACTCTAACGAGGAACTTCGATATTTTGGGCAGGAAATTATGCTGGAGGCCAATAAAAAAGGACCGTTAACAGATAAGGATTATTTGAAAGCACTTTCTGATTTACGAAAATATTCGCGGGAACTGGGCATCGATGCTACTTTGAAAAAACACTCTCTCGATGCAATAATTGCTCCAACCGGAGGACCAGCTTGGGTGACCGATTTAATTAACGGCGACCGTTACCTGGGAGGCAGCTCTACACCAGCTGCTTGTGCAGGTTATCCTGCTATTACAGTTCCATCGGGATTTATCGAAGATTTACCGGTTGGAGTTTCGTTTGTAGGAAAAGCCTGGAGCGAACCTCAACTTTTAAAATATGCGTATGCTTTTGAACAAGCTACGAAATTTCGAAAATCGCCAAAATTCCTTTTTTAAATTCGATATTTTTATTTAGGGAAATTATGATTAAGCTTGTATTATAAATA
>JAIFLU010000197.1 GCA_020048915.1 Bacteroidota bacterium
TTTCCGAAACTTAAGACAATTAAACTACATTACGCTGATAATGTGTATTTTAATTACATTTAACAAATACTAACGTTAGTCAGAATTATAAAACAGGACACATCGCCATTTTTTCATTTTAAATTGGAATTATTTAGATGAAAGACATTAATTTAAAGACTATAGGGAAATATTTTTACAATTTGGGTTTCAATATTACATGTATTTCGAATTATCGGAATGATTATAACCTAATTGATAGGAATTTACTTAAAGCTCCAAATCATGAATGGCAGACTTTAGCAAATCGAAGACAAACCTTAAGCGAATTTGAATCTTATGATTGGGGAAATGTTATTGGAATAGGAACAGTCCTTGGATTTAACAATCTAATGGCACTTGATATTGATGGTTGTGTCGAAAAAAAATTCGTTTATTGGGTATGTAATTTATTGGGCATAAGTAATAATTATGAATGGTTGATTGAAAGTGGAAGCGGGGCTGGTTTTCATTTAATATTTCTATGTAATGATAGACACTTCACGGAAGAAGATAAGTGGAATAATTATTCGGATGTAGGAACATTTTACTCACCAGATCATTCTATAAATGCATATTACCCCCAAACAACAATAATTCATTCTTGCTATGGTAATGGACTAAACAGTATTTATAATAAGGATATATACAATGGCTTCTTAGGTAAACAATATTTTTTATCTGATTTATTTCAAAAAATAGAATTTAGATGGGCAAATCATTTGGTATTACCTAATTCAATTCATGAGTCTGGTTTAAAGTATCAATTTTTAAATGATTTTCCGACTAAGCAGCCTCAAGTAATTTCTTTTGATAAGTTTAAAGAATTGCATCAGCTCTTGTGTTCAAGTCGTGCCGATTTCAGTGGATGGGAAGGAACGGCTGACCATAATTTAGCCCATGAAGACGAATTGACTATAAATCAAGCATCTCAAAAATTTCACGCTAAATATATTCCAGATTATTTAGTAATG
This sequence comes from Bacteroidota bacterium, assembly GCA_020048915.1. GTDB lineage: Bacteria > Bacteroidota > Bacteroidia > Bacteroidales > JAAUTT01 > JAAUTT01. Next base: position 993 of record JAIFLU010000197.1, read on the forward strand.
GACATTGAAACAAATGGTTCAAATTTAAATAGTGAAAATATTCCAGAGATTGTTCAATTAGCATGGGTGGTTGTTGATCCTTCTGGTAATGTAATTAATCACGGAAACTTTTTAATAAAACCAGATGGTTATAGTATCAGTAACGAAAGTATACGTTTCCACAATATTACAAACGAATTAACGCACTTGATTGGATATGACTTTAAAATAGCAGTAAGCGCTTTGTTAAAAGATTTAGCTAATGTAAAGTTTTTAGTCTGTCACAATTATGAATTTTTAGCAAAGGTACTTTCTTTTAATATGGGGAAATATGGGATTGATTCAAATCTATTTATGTCCAAAAAGTATGAGTGTACATCTGTTTTAGCTAAGAAATATGGTTATGCAAATCAAAATAAATATGGATTTCTTAAGATTACAGATTTATATAATACGCTATTTGAAAGTGACCTGCAACCAAAATATAATGCCTTTTATGATTCAATTATAACAAAAATATGCTTTAATAAATTGACAATGCCATTAGAATAAAAAAATAACTGGCCATAACATCATATAAATTTTATTGGGGCGGAATTGCAGATTTTAAAGTGCTTGCTTCTAATTTAGGTCTTAACGTCCCGACAAGGAAGTGCTTCGAAATCCCCAACAAAACTTATATGTATCGTTAGCAACCATATTAGAATGAAAAAGCAGACATTTTTTTATATAACCATATTCGGACTTATTTTAATATTTTTCATATTAAGGACTATTTTCATTGTAGACTTGAGATTTGCAAAAGAAGAGTTTTTGATTAAATGGAATTATTCCAAGAATACTGAAGCTTTTCAAAATGCTAAGCCTTTTCTATTTGATTTACCAAACGTTGATATCAATTTTATTAATAGAACCGATTTAGAAATCAATTTATCACAGGGAGATGAATCTATCTATAAATCAGACATATTATATGACAATGTATTTACAATGTTTATAAGTGATACTTCAACAAATTATTATTATAGGCAGACAGGCGATGAAATAACCAATTTCTGGTTAGTAGAGAACAAAATAAAAGTTCAAACCATAGATAGTACTTTTATAGTACCTAAGAATTTTACTATAAAATACATGGGCTCACTTACTTCCGGCAATTCTCAGAAAGCATTGGAAGTATTTAGACTTGACATTGAAACTATAACCGAGATAAGGGACGAATTACGAAAACTTAATTGTTTTGGTTATAATAGGGATTATAAGGGAAACATAATTATTCATTTTCGGACTAACTTCAGTTCCATGTTTGATGTATTTTCGTATTTGTTATTATTGCCAGAAAATATCGGAAAAGACATAAGTTACTTCGATTCAAAATATGGTAAAATTGACAATGACTTTTACTGGTTTCATTTTGAACACCTTCACGTTAACTATTTAGAATACATGAAATTGATTAACAGGACAATATAAAATACGGTTGCTAACATCATATAAATTTTATTGGGGCGGAATTGCGGATTTCAAAGTGCTGGCTTCTAATTTAGCTCTTAACGTCTCGATAGGAAATCGCTTCGAAATCCCCAACAAAACTTATATGTATCGTTAGCTGCAACCATATAAAAAAAGACCCACTATAATGCAGGAAGCAAATAAGCTAAGAAATACAATCAATAATTTTCTAGACAATAGGAAATATTCAGAAGCTCTTATTGAATTAGAATTTCAAATTGAAGAGTATGTTAGACAGAAAAAGGATGATTTATTTTTACTTGCTGAAATTGCGGGATCCTTCATATCACTAGGAAGTGAAGCGTACAATAGAGACTCTGTTAATAAAGGGATAAAGATATTTGTCGACAATAAAGATATTTTAAAAGGAAAAGTTACAGAAGATAGTATTGACTATTGCCTTGGAAATGGGTATCACGCTCTTTATAAGATTTTAATACAAAATAAACCCGAACATTTTCCAAGCCCAGAGAACGTAAATGAGTTTTTATTTGAAGCTAAACAATCATATTTAAAGTCATTTAAAAAGATTGATTTGCGGAACCTAAATAACTATTCAATACAGGTGCTAACCAATTTAGGTAATAATCTAAATCATTCAGGAAGAATTGTTGAAGCTTTGCAGCTTTTTGACATGGTCTTAAAATTTAATCCTGATTTTCCTCAGGCAATTGTCTCCAAAGCAGATGGTTTAACTTATATGATTAGAACTACAAATTGTCCAATTACAATTTCTCTATTTGCAGAAATCTATAGACTATTTAAAATTGCCAAGGATCTGCCAATAGCTTTAGAAGAAATAAAGAAAACGGTTGAAATAGGGCTGAAAAAGAGTGCCAAATTTTTAGAAGAAAATAATTTTGATTTCACACAAATGGGCAAAGAATTAGCCTTGAACGAAATTGAATATCAAAATCATTCTGTCGAAATAAAATACTATTTAGATAATTTCTTAAGTCTATCCGAACATGGCCTATATTGTGAGTGTAACGGAGCAAAAACTGATAATCTGATTATTGGTTATCCAGGGTTTGTGACAACCGACAAGAAAATAATACAATTAGAACTTTTACTTAATAGAATTAAATCGGAGTATTCATTATCAAGGAGGTTATACTTTGACTTTTTAACCTTTGAAAGTATTGACAATGTTCATTATGAGGAATTATTGGATGGCATTATTAATGGTATTCATCACGAGAAGCTGAGAACAAGTTTTAGACTGTGTTTTGGTATTCTTGACAAAATAGCAGAAGGAATTTGTTCCCTATTTGAGCTTGAAGTTAAAGACGGAGAGAGTATTTATTTTGAGAGTTTTTGGAATAATCAAAAGGCCTCTAAAGATAGATGGAGTAAAATAAATTCAATCAAGAATATTCATTTAACTGCATTATATAGTATTGCCTGTGATTTGAATAAACGTAATGGAGAATTTGGTTATTATAAAATATGGAGAAATCGGCTTGAACATGGGGTATTCTCATTAACTAAATCGGATGATTCAGATTATAAAATGTTAACAGAAAAACTATTTTCTGAACATACGACAATAACTAATTTTGAAAACAAGACTAAACATTTATTGCAATTGACTAGGTCTGCAATATTTAGCTTTGTATTCTGTGTAAGACAGGAACTTATAAACTAAAAATAAAAAATGGCAGCAGCTAACATCATATAAATTTTATTGGGGCGGAATTGGGGTTTGTAAAGTGCTTGGTTCTATTTTAGCTCTTAACGTCTCGACAAGAAATCGCTTCGTAATCCCCAACAAAACTTATATGTAACGTTAGCTGTTATTATAAAAAACAACCCTGCAAAATGAAAATAAAATTAAACATGCTGATATTCTTCATGACAATTTCAAGTTTGATATTGCATGGACAAACTAATGATATTTGGACTTCATTTAGGAATAAGGACAAGACCTTGATAGGTTATAAAGACAAAAATGGTGTGGTGAAAATTGAGCCAAAGTTTACAGGTATTACATGTGCAAGTAAGTTTAACAACATAATTGCAGTTTCTGAGGAAATTGACGGTAAATGGAGTAGTTACTATCTAACTAAATCAGGTAAAATCTTTGGTAAAGACAGTTTGCACATTTTTGACAATGGTTTTGACTGTGAAAGCGAAGGATTTATTCGTTTTAGAGACAGCAAAACAGATAAAGTAGGTTTGTTTGACAGAACGGGTAAAGTAGTTATACCAGCAATTTATGATGACATGACGAGAGTAACAAACGGAATGATTATAGGTCTTAAAGGAGCTGAAAAAAAGTATTGGGACACTGACAAACATTCAGGATGCAATCATTTTAGTTGGACAGGCGGACAAGAAGTTTTAATTGATACATTGAACAATATTCTTATTGAATATTTTAAATACGACAACTCATTAAACTTTTTCACACTTGAAAAGACAAAAACACCACATTCAGACACAACAAGGAAATCATTTATAGCTACTGATGGCAGTTACTATTCATTTATTGACTTTGAAAAAGAATTTAGACAATGGATTACGCAAATACTTTCGGACGACTTAACACTAGAAAATTTGATTAATATTTCTTACGACACTATAACTTGGGAATCACATGATGGTTGGGGTAAAACAAATAAAGAAAAACTAATTACGGACAACTTTACAATATTAAAAAATGAATTATTAGAAATACTGCAACCCAAAACGGATTATTTAATTTCAAGAGATGGGCTAAATCCATATATGTTTGAAGGTGCAGAATTTGAGAAATATTATAATAATTGTGGTGAATCAAAATATTGGATATATCCAACAATGTCAATTAACATTTCTCACGGCAGCAAAATAAACTTTTCACAAAACCATTATGAATTTCTGAGAACTGACAGTGGTTATAAACTAATATGTTTGACAATAAGAAACAAAAAAATGAAATAACAACAGCTAACATCATATAAATTTTATTGGGGCGGAATTGAGGATTTTAAAGTGCTTACTTCTAATTTATCTCTTAACGTCTCGATAGGAAATCGCTTCGAAATCCCCAACAAAACTTATATGTATCGTTATGTGCAAGCTGAAGAAAACATTCAAACAGATTTAATTCACTATGATTACTGACTTTTTTTCAAAAC
>JAIFLU010000308.1 GCA_020048915.1 Bacteroidota bacterium
TTCTTTTTACAATATATATAACCGTAAGAATCCTTTCTTCTACTACCAAAACTTCGATGAATATGATGTTGGCAAACTAAAACAAGTGTCGTTGTTTCCCATAATTCCTTCAATTACTTATTCTTTCAAATTTTAATATAAACCTATATGAATAATAAATATTCAAATATTTCTATAATTTTTCTAATTGCTTTTGTAGTTTTCTCATGCGAAAAAAATTCAAATCTGGAAGTACCGCATTATAATCCTAAACTCGTCTTGCATTCTTTTATTAGTCCAGCTGATAGTATAATATTAGTGCATGTGAGTACAACTAAAAATATTTTTGGCCAACGACTAAAAGATTACCCCAATAGTCTTCCAATAAAAGTGGTAATTATTGATAGTGATAAAGTTATCCAACTTAGTGAAAGTGATTCAAAGGGATATTGTTCTGTTAAATACCAAATTATGCCAGGAAAAGAATACCAAATTAAAGCAAGCTGTGAAGGATATCCTGACATATCCGGTGTGTGTAAGGTTCCTGAATTGAAAAATATTTCTATTTCAATTGATACATTTTCAAAAACATATAAACAACAATATGGATATGAATATGATTTGAGAGAGTACCGACAACCAATGGCTAAGGTAAAATTCAAAGATTATCCAAGTGAGAAAAACTATTATTGCATCCAAAGTTCCGAATTGATATATACTGAGACTGATACAATGATGTTTCCGGTTTCACTTACAAATGATGACCCTAATATCTACGATATGAAATTATTTAGTCTCATTTCTGACAATTTAATTGATGGAGAAAGTATATCCCAAATATTTAATTATTCTGATTATTATATTAAAGATTCAAAAAGCATTTTTTTAAATACCACTATTTTAGAAACGGATGCAGCTTATTATCAATATCATAATTCGCTGATAAATTATGAAGGAGGAGATGATCCCTTTACCGAATTCTCTCCAGTTTTTTCAAACATCAATGGAGGCTTCGGTATTTTTGCTTCCTATGTGAAATATCAAAAGACATTTAAAATTAAGTGATTGTCTTTAATGGCAATAGGAACATATTACTTTGTTCAGATTTAGTAGATATTTTGATTTAAGCAGAATCTTTACTTAATTTGCCCGTCATAAAACCTAAAAAAAACAGAAATGAAGCTTTTAGAAGGAAAAACTGCAGTAATTACCGGTGCAGCCCGGGGAATTGGAAAAGCCATAGCCGTTCGTTTTGCTAAAGAAGGGGCAAATATTGCCTTTACCGATTTGGCATATGATGAGAAAGCCAAAGAAGTGGAAGCTGAGCTAGCTTCGTTTGGTATTAAAGCGAAAGGATACGCTTCTAATGCAGCTAATTTTAACGATACACACGAAGTAGTGAATAGAATTGTAGCCGATTTCGGCCAAATTGATATTTTGGTAAACAATGCCGGTATTACCAGAGACGGTGCCTTAAAAAGAATGACAGAAGAACAGTGGGATCTGGTAATCTCGGTTAACCTCAAATCTATCTTTAATTTCACAAAAGCTGTTCAACCGGTGATGTGGAAGCAGGGGAACGGAAGCATAATTAATATGAGCTCTATTGTAGGTGTTAACGGAAATGCCAATCAGGCAAATTATTCGGCTTCGAAAGCCGGCATTATTGGTTTCTCAAAATCAGTAGCCCAAGAAGTTGGTACCCGGAATATTCGTGTTAATGCAGTGGCCCCGGGTTTTATTATTACCGAAATGACCGGCGCTTTACCCGAAGATGTTCGTAAAGGGTGGATGGAAAAGATTGCATTGCGCAGAGGTGGAACACCCGAAGATGTAGCTAATATCTGTGTTTTTCTTGGTTCTGAACTTTCGTCGTATGTAACCGGTCAGGTAATTCAGGTTTGCGGTGGAATGAAAGGCTAATTTTGAACAACTCTTTAAATTACAGATAAAATAGTTCAGGCTGATTGGAATTATCCTTTCAGCCTGTTTTATTTCAAAAAATATTCCGTAATTTGATTTTAATAAATCCGATTGCTATGAGGCATTATTTACTATTCTTGGTAGTTATTTTTGTAGTTGTTTCCTGTAAAACAACCTCCGTGACTGTACAGGTGCTAAAACCAGCTCCTATAAGCATAACTCCTAAAATAAATACAATTGTATTTGCAAACCGAAGTCTCCCTGCAAAGGAGGAACGTTTTAAAAACGTATTAGAAGGCGCAATTACCGGTGAATCTATTTTAGCTGATAGGAGAGGATCGGAAGAATGTATTAAGGGGGTAGTAGCTAAATTGCAAAACTCACCAAGGTTTGAACCTTTGTTGGCTGGCGATCTTAATATCCGGGGAACAGGTACCCGTCAATTTCCACCTGCTTTGGACTGGAATGTTGTGGAGGATATTTGCAAAAAATATCAGGCAGACGCGCTAATAACACTCGAAACGTTTGATTCGAATAATACCCGGGATATGAAAGAGCGCCAGGCAGAGCGGAAGGAAGGCGAAAAAGTCATAAAGTACACAGAGTTTTTAGCAACATTGAATGTTCAGATTGAAACCGGTTGGAGGATTTATTTTCCATCCGAAAAACGAATTGTCGATCAAAATATTTATATGGATGGCCGGAGCTGGTCCAATGCAAGTGATGCCCGTAAGCGTGCCGAAGCTGGACTTCCGTTTCAGGACCAAGCTATTGCCGATGCCGGGTATTATGCAGGCCAGCAATACGCTTTTCGTATTAGCCCAATGTGGATAAGTGTTTCGCGATTCTATTACCGAAAAGGAAATGCTGATTTCGAAGCAGCTGATAGAAGGGGAAAAACGAGTGACTGGAAAGGGGCTGCTGAAATTTGGAGAAAGCATATAAACAGCAACGATCCTAAGTTAGCGGGTAATGCATGTTATAATATGGCATTGGCTTGCGCAATTGAGGGAGATCTTGAAGCTGCAATGGACTGGGCCAAAAAATCGTATGTAAATTATGGGAATAAAAAAGCACGTTATTACACAAATATTCTTCAACAAAGGATTTACGACCAATCCAGACTTGATGAACAAATGAAACAGCAATAAACCATGCGCCAGGCCTTCGTTATTCGTTTTTTAGGTATCTTAGTTATCTTAAGTTTTATTATTTCGTGTATTCCATTTAAACCAATAGTAATTCAAGTACTTGAACCATCTCAGGTAAAGTTGGGTACGAATTACAATAATGTCGAAATACATTGTGAATATTGCGGAGATATTAAACCTGAAATGTTAAGGGATACACTGGATCGAATTAATGCAACCGTATCGCTTAATTTCTTACATTCCTTAAAAGAAACACTTGAAAAATCACCTTTATTTCAAAATTCGGAAGTGAACTTAACTCCGTCGGATAGTGTTCTGTTGCATATTAAAGACTATAAAAGCCGGGTTTCGTCTAACAATTTACTTATTGTATTAGACTCTATTTATTTGAACGATACTATATTAGAAACATTTAACAAAAACTTAAACTACAATTTATATACTTATGGAATTATCCATAAATTCGGATGTAAAGTATACACCACCAAGAGAATGAGTTTGGTGACTGATTATTTATTGCAGGACACCGTTTTTTGGACTTCTCCTGAGCCATTGCTTATGTTAGCGATTAACGACTTTCCCGATTTACTGAATGCGGTATGGGATACCGGAATTAAAGCCGGAGAAAAATATGGCCGTTATTTAGCGCCTTATTGGGTAGAGCAATCAAGATCTTTTTATTATGAGAATGTTAAAGCATTTAAAAATGCATACCAGTTGATACAAACCGAACAGCTGGATAGCGCTATTCATGTCCTTAATTTAGAAGCTGAGAAAATTAAAGGCAATGTATATAAAGCCAAAATTCTGCATAATATTGCGGTTACTTATGAACTGAAAAATGATTTTGATAAAGCTTATGCTTTAATAGATTCATCCTTAAAAATGAATGATAATAAAATTACTAAAAATTATAAGGATGAATTGCTTCATCGAAAAGTAACTAAAATTGCACTCGACTGGCAATTGTCCAATTAACCAATTCTAGAAACAATTATGTATAATACTGTATTTTACCTAATTATAGGTATCTTTTTATTCGATTATTTAGTAGAACTCTATCTTAACTACCTGAACGGAAAGCAGCGGGAATTACCTCTTCCCAAAGAGTTGCAAGGGGTATATGATGACGAAAAACTAAAAAAAGCCATTGAATACGATAAAACGAATGTGAAATTTGAAACTTTGACAGGATCATTTAACACCTTATTAATATTACTGATGTTTTTTGCAGGTGGTTTTGCTTTGGTGGATCAATGGGCGGGCAACTATACTGAAAACATGATATTTAAAGGACTGATATTCTTTGGAATTCTGGGTTTTGCATCGGATATAATAAATACTCCCTTTAGCATTTATCATACATTTGTGATTGAGGAGCGTTTTGGTTTCAATAAAACTACTCCTAAAACATTCATTTTAGATAAGATAAAAGGTTGGGTTCTATCGGCAATTCTTGGTGGTCTGATTATGGGCTTGGTAATCTGGTTTTATTATGAAAATATGACCTATTTTTGGCTATATGCATGGGGATTAGTGACTTTATTTATGATATTCTTTAGCATGTTCTATTCCAATTTAATAGTTCCTTTATTTAATAAACAAACTCCTTTGGAAGAAGGTGAATTAAAAGAAGCGATTAATCAATTTGCTGAAAAACAAAATTTTAAACTTTCAAATATTTATACAATAGATGGGTCTAAGCGGTCGACCAAGGCAAATGCCTATTTTTCAGGGTTAGGAGCCAAGAAAAGGATAGTTTTATATGATACGTTAATAAACGATTTATCCACCTCCGAAATAGTGGCGGTAATAGCACACGAAATTGGTCATTACAAGCATAAGCATACCTATAAGAGTATGGTGATTTCGGTAATTCAAACAGGTTTTACCCTGTATATTCTTTCGTTGCTTGTTTCTAATCCAGCTCTATCAGAAGCTTTAGGCGTTAATCAGCCCAGTTTTCATATCGGAGTAATTGCTTTTGGAATATTATACAGTCCTATTTCAACCATCATGGGACTTGGGTTGAATGTTTTATCCCGAAAATTTGAATACCAGGCCGATGAATTTGCAACGGTAAACAGCGATTCCGATAGTTTAATCAGTTCTCTTAAAAAGCTTTCAGTAAATAATTTAAGTAATTTGAATCCTCATCCCTGGTATGTATTTTTTCATTACTCGCACCCAACATTATTGCAAAGAATCCGTGGAATGAAAAAGATTTCCAAATAATAGTTGATTTTTGAGGATGGATTGTTATTTTTGTACCCGTCGATTTTGCCAAGGCGAACGTTGATCGACCACCTGCCTCTTTAGCTCAGTTGGTTAGAGCAGCTGTTTCGTAAACAGCAGGTCGGGGGTTCAAATCCCCTGAGAGGCTCTGATATAAAAGTTAAATTGGCATATTGAATACGGAAGTAGCTCATCCCGATAGCTATCGTGGAGGTAGAGCAAAACCAATAAAATGCGGAAGTAGCTCATCCCGATAGCTATCGTGGAGGTAGAGCAAAACCAATAAAAATGCGGAAGTAG